>CAZCYM010000035.1:1205-7964 GCA_964502945.1 uncultured Candidatus Saccharibacteria bacterium | reverse complement strand
ACAATGTTCTATCTATTCTCATATTCTTTTAACTTTTGGTAGAGGTACATAAATGAAACTAGATGAGAAACACTAAACCACAATGTCACCGCAATAACCGAACCCCGCAAATCATAGCTTCTTATGAGCCAAAGTCCAATGGGAATACCGGCTCCTAGTATAATAAGATTGATCAATATGGAAACCTTGACCTTGTTTATGGCCCGCCACATTGGACCAAGGCCAACGCCAATTCCAAACAAAGCTCCATAGACCATCAATTCAAAAACATAACTGACACTAGGTAAAAAGCTTTCGCCATATAAAATTTTAAAGGCCAAAGGAGAAACAAGAATAGCGCCAAAAGTAAGAATGGTAGAAATAAACAGACCGAGCAATGAAATTCTAATAAAATTACTTCTCAATTTTCTAGAATTTTCGACTTGAATTTTAGGAAACTCCATATTCAAAAGGGTTGATATCGGACCGAGTAAACTCAAAACAATATTTAAATAGCCAAAAGCAAGTTTAAAAAAAGATACCTCGCCGGTTGATACATAAATACCGGTTAACACCACCGGTAAAGCCATATATAAGTTACCCATATTTCTATCCACCGCTACCCAAAAACTGAAACTAAAATATTTAAATATGGAAATACTCTTAGTCGCTCGAAATAATTCAGTCAAAGAAGGGAAAATTGCAAAGACCTTCCTTAATCTGCTCCACACTAAAACAGAAAAAATAGATATCGCTAGAGCGCCAACCAACTGCCCGCTAGCTCCTCCTAAAACACCAAAACCAAAAAATATCAATAAGAGTGACAGTCCGGACCGAAGAAACTGGTCGCCAAAAACAAATAAAGCTAATACTTTTATTTTTCCGGCAACTTGTAAACTTAACTGAACTATGGCATTAAAAGAAGATGAAAAAAATACACCGAGAATAACTATTCCGGCATACCAGCCAATCAAAGAGTTGCCATAAAAATACTCTGCCAGCGAGGGAAGAAAAAAGAAAACAACTAAAGTCAGAAGACCGGCATAAAAAGTTATCTTCAGAAGAAAGGCCAGGACATCTTGTAACTCTTCTCTATCATTCTTAACATAAGCCGAACCAACTAAAGTCCCCACCGCGTCCTGCATCCCTGCTCCCAAAAGCAATCCAGCTAAAGCGGCCAGACCAATCGATAAACTGTAAGTACCAAAAAGTTCCGGCTGTAATATCCGAGCAATAAATATGCCAAAAACCGCCTGCACTAACGTCCCCCCAAAACTCCCCATCTGCAAAGTGGCAACATTTCTGACAAACAAACTCTGCCGTAAATAATCTAGTTTTTGTCTAAACATTGAATTACTGTTGATAAGCTGGATGTTTGACTTTCACCATCCTACTATGCTATACTTATATTACAAATGGCTTCGGCCCTCTCCTGTGAAAACAGGAGTAAAGAATTAAAGAAACACCTTATTGAAGAAATTCAATAAGGTGTTTCTTTAATTCTAGGAAATCTTTTTCATCCAAATCGCCTATTTTATATTGTAGGCGCTTGGCATCAATCAATCTAATCTGGGACAAAACGACTGTACTAATTTCGTTTTTGCCTTGAATAGAAAATTGATAATAGTATTTGCCACTCTTTTCAGTCTTTGTAAGAGGTAACCCCCAGAATACTTCGTTATTGAATTTTTTTATAATAATTACTGGACGTAAAAATTCCTTTCCACTGCCATCTTGTTCAAATCCGACATTGAGACCTAAGGTACAAAACCAAATTTCCTGCTCATGAAAAAACGGCCTTATTTTTTCATGGTGAAGAAATCCTTTTTTATCATGCCATTTTTTGAAATCCTTGATCATGCCTAAAGTCTACCATACTTTTTTAACCAATAAAAAAGCGGCACCTGTGCCTCTCTATAACCAATTATAACCGACGTTCTTCCCAGCTAGTCTTGTTATAACCACAAACCGCACATGTCTTTATAACTTGCCATCGTTCTTTTTCAACATATTCTTCCGCATATTCCCAAACTGCCAAATATTATTTAGACGACTTGCGGTGTTGTCTAATTTATCCGGGTCGGTTTTTATTTAAAGTCTAAACATAACGCCAAATGATCGGAAACCTCATCGGGAAAAGTTTTAAAATCATCTATTTTAACGTCTGGCGATACAAAGATATAATCTGAATATTTATTCGAAAAATTAAAAGACGACGGCCGGGTTGAATGAATTCCGTATTTATCTATCAGATTAACCATGCCATCTTCGAGCATTTTTAAACTCTCTGTTCCCGGCCACAAATTAAAATCCCCAGCCAGTATTTTGGGACCACTGTGTTTGTCTAGAAAGGCTTTAACTTTTCTTGATTGTTCGAGCCGGCGTGGGCGATCAAGCTTATCCGGCCCATCCCATAAACCATGGAAATTAACAATAAGTTGACCACCATCTAAAACAACAAAATTTAAGTCGCGCCAAAGATGTTCATCGATCTCATCAAAAATACTCGAATCATGGATCTCTACTTCCCCGCTTTCTTTAATACCAATGTCTTTTTTTATGAAAAAACCCATATCCTCTAAATGTCCCTTGTTCCTGGAGTAACTTTTTGAGTAGTTATTAAAACCACTCAAGATGCCCCCAATCTCAGCTGAAGTTAAAAATGGTTTGCTATCTTTGGACTTTTTTCCCGGCATTTCCTGAAATAAAAAAATATCCGTCGTCGGAGAATATTTTTTCAAGAACTCGGCTAATGGTTCTCTTATCTCTCCTCGAAGCAGGTTCAAGGTGATTATTCTCATTGATTTAGTTTATGCTTTGATTCTAAGTCTTTTATTGCCAAAAATTAACTCAAAGATTATAGTTACCATTAATAAAATTTATCAAAAATATAGTTAAATGGCTAGCTTAAAAGACCAACTAAAAAGTCCGTTACTTGGGACTTTTTAGTTTAGGAATTCTTATTTTAACTCTACCGTTGCTCCCGCACTCTCTAATTTAGCTTTCATCTCGTCTGCTTCGGCTTTCTTAACATTTTCTTTTACATTCGAGCCGGGCTTATCGGTAAGGTCCTTGGCTTCTTTGAGTCCAAGGCCGGTAATTTCACGGAGGGCTTTGATAACCTGTATCTTGGCCTGACCGGCATCTTTCAAAATAACCGTGAAGCTGTCTTTCTCTTCAACTGCTCCGTCCGCTTGCCCTGAGCCTGCCGAAGGGGCCACAGACATAGCTGCCGCAGAGACACCGAATTTCTCTTCCAATGCCTTTACTAAGTCATTTAACTCGGCTACGGTCATCGATTCTACTTGTTTAACAAATTCATCTTTATTCATAAATATAAATTAATTGCCACTTATCATTTTCCAATTTCCATTGAATTAACATTGATTCATTTATCCATTTTTAGAAAATGATTCAAATAATTAAATGATAAATTAATGGCAAATGTAAAATGTAAAATAGTAATTTTTACGAAGTGGCTCCCTTTTTCTTAGCCACTTCGGATAATGCTATCGCCAATCCTCTCATCGGATAAGTCAACATTCCAAGCAAGCGGCCGATGAGAACTTCTTTTGAGGGCATTTTTGCTAGTTCAAGAAAACCATCTTTGCCAAGAAATAAAAAATCAAAAAGAGCTCCCCAGAAACGAAGAGACTGATTTTTTTTAGAAAATTCATAGACTTTCTTAGCCACTAAATAAGGGTCGTCTCCACCCAATACCATGCCAACTGAACCGTCCATAGAATAGACATCTAGACCATCGTAATTCTTACTTTTAATGGCCAGGTCGATTAGGGTTTTCTTGGTCACAAAATATTCTGCGCCAAGAGATCTCAATAATCTCTTGAGTTCGGTCATTTGAGCAACTGACAATCCCTTCTCCCCTGCCTTTCCCTGTCCTGAACTTGCTTGCCGTGAGCTCGCCGAACCGGTTGAAGGAGAAAAAGAGGTAAAGACCGAAATCTTTGATTCCGGCAACTTTTTCTTGAGCTTAGCTAGCTCCTCTGATTTTTGTGTTTTACTTTTCATACCCAGTACAATTACTTCGAACAATGCCTTGGACGATTTTTGGTACAACCAAGGAATATTCAAAATATTTGATGTTTATGCTCATACCCAGTATTACCTAGAGGCATTGCGAAAATCGTTTCGAAGTAGCTGTACTGGGCATATTTTTATCTAAATAAAAAATCTGCTTACCGCAGATCGACCTACTCCAGCTAAAAGCTGGCTTGCCTCGGCGCGTCTTATTGTTCGCACGCTGTCTACGGTACCTAAATGTTAACAAAACAGATCTTTTTCGTAAATATTGACTTCATAATTAAATTGTGATATAATTTATACGTGGCGAAACTGTTGCAAGGAAAAGTTATTCGACCGGAGACGTGTCGAAGATGAGTTATTTCTAAGGTTATATTCCCAAATACTTCCTACGATTAGCCGCATGCTCTGCCGACGTTTCAGAATATATCATCTGACTACCGTCGCGAGTTGAGAGATAGTACAAATAATCGCTTTCTTGAGGATTTAGAGCCGATCTAATTGCCGTTAGGCCGGGATTAGAGATCGGTGTTGGTGGCAGACCTTTTTGAATGTAAGTATTATAGAGACCATCTATTTTAATCTCCTCCGCTGGACTCTGAAAAGTAACATTACAGTTCCTAATTTGAAAATTGAAAATTGAAAATTGAAAATTTCTAAGACATGCCCCATAGATAACAGTAGCATCTATTTGAAGAGGCATATCCAACTCAAGTCTTTTATAAATTATGCCGGCCACCAACCTCATATCATTCTCGGTTTTAGCTTCTTTCTCTAGAATTGAAGCAACGATCAAAATCCTTTTCTGTTCTTCTGGATTTAAGTAGCTAAACAAATCTTTAGTTTTGCCCTGTAAGTTAGATCGCATCTTTTCCATAAATTCTTCGATTTTAAATTTAGATTTATTCTCGTTGACTCTATAAGAGTCGGGAAACAAATAGCCCTCTTCTTGATAATACTTAGAGGAAAATTCCCCCTCCGAAATTAATCCCAACTGAACTAATTTTTGATCTATTTCCCATAGCTTGAACCCTTCTGGTATTGTTACTTCTATATCTTCGGTTTCTGAATTACCAGAAACAATCAATGATACCATGGCAGGAATATTGATAGATTTGGAAAATAAATATCTCCCGGCCTTTAAATTGTCTTCATCTCTTCTCGCCTTTACATAAAGTACAAAAAGTGGCTCACTCCGAATAAGTCCAAGATCATACAGTTTTCTTCCTACTATTCTTAATCCATCTCCCAATTCTATATTCACTTCTACTAAACTCGAGTCCCCTCTTACAACTGGAGCATAAATGAGGTAAGTAAAAATAGAAATAGAGAAAATAAAAACAATCGCCACCGAAATGACGATTGTTCGTACTGATAAAATATTATCGAATGGGTTGCTGATCAAGTATTTTATCCGGAGGTATCTTATTCTTGCCCGTCCTTAGCTCATCGAACTTTTTAATAACCTCGGGATTGTTTTTATTTACGTCGATACTCAGTATTCTTTCTAGTTGTTGCATAGCTCCATTGAAGTCCTTTCTTTCTTCCAAAATGAGAGCGAGATACCAACGAGCATTAGAGTATTCTGGAGCAAGGACTACGGCTCTTTGAAGGGCATTAAAAGCATCATCTTTTCTTCCTGCCCGATAATACAGTAAGCCAAGCTCAAACGCCAGACCCGGCTGATTACTGTTGGCTGGAGCAACTTTTTCAAGCTGCTGGATTGCTTCGGCAAGTTCTCCCTGTCTCTCATAAACAACGCCAAGATTATAAATGGCTAATCCAAAATTATTAGACAATTCTGTGCTTTTTTTAAGATACTCCGCCGCTTTAATCAAAGATACTTGGGCATCCTTAGCAACCTTCGCCCTAAGATTCGCATCCAACTGACCATATCTATCAAATTTTGACAAATAAAGCATACCAATTTTATATGTAAAAGCTGGATCCCCAGGACGAAGTTTAGCTGCCGTTAAATAAGCCTCTTCGGCTAGCTTGTCCACACCATCAACAATAGTTAGAAGATTTTGATAAACAAAACCAAGGTTGTCCCAATTTAGAGATTCTCTCGGATTTATTTCTGTGGCTTGTTTCGCCAAACTAACTGCACTACTTACATAGTTTTGAATTCTGGCATTTCTTTCATTGTCCACGGATTTATTTAATTCCTCTGCCAGAAGCTGTAGAGCAAGTCGAGAAGCAACTCTATAATAAGAATCGTCCTTGTTATTCCAATTTATAGAATCGACCAGGAGCGAAGCAGCTTTTGTATTATCGTTATTGGCAATGGCTTGAGCGTATGTAATTTTACTCATATATATTGTGACGCTAAAATAAAGACCCACAAGAACCAACACTAACCCACCGATAAACCCGAGGGAAGAACCAAGAGAAAGCGATGCTTTTTCTTCAATATTAAATTCCTTGCGTGCCTCGCCAAAAACAATCAGAACCGAAAGTGCCATAAACAAGTATAATAGCAAAGTCATGGTTAGATTTAATGGATAGAGAAAGAAAGCAGCTATAAGGGCTACAAACGAAGCCAAAATACCGATATCTCCTCGCAACGACTCCATATCCTGACCTATTAAAATAAACTTCTTAAAGCGCCAGAATAAAAGACCTATAGAAATTAGGAGGGAAATAATGGCGATACCCATGATCAAACCACCCTCAACAAGAAGTGTTAGCACTTCTGATGTAGCATCAGAAAATCTAGTATCAGAAAAAGATGTATCA
>CAZCYM010000035.1:0-1195 GCA_964502945.1 uncultured Candidatus Saccharibacteria bacterium | reverse complement strand
TAATACTACCGGCTCCGTATTTATCAAAGGCCATCGAAAAGTTCTCAAGGCCATATCCAAAAACTAATTTTTCTTTTAAAACAGAGGTTAGTATTTCACTTGAGAGACTAAACGAGGGGGCGACTTCTTGAGGTAGATCTCTTTTTAACAAACTGAGGTCAAATTTTATAATCATCATGAACACTCCCAAAACAATTATCATCATCGGGAGAAGAATTCTTCGAAGCTTAAATCTGCCCCTGCCTAAATTCTCAAAAATTATCATGGATATCATGCCAGCCATAACCACAGTCCATAGAACCCACCAATTCAGAATAACTAGAATAAATAGCGAGAGCACAGTGGCTATTTTTTCAATAGGAAAACTTTTAACTATAGCGGAGCCAAAATCAAACCTGTTTTTACTAAAGAATGGTAATCCAACAGCAGCTAAAAGACCTAAGGTATTTACTGAACCAACAGTATTAAATGACCTTGATACAGCAAAAGAAAATCTAAAAATATTGATACCCAATATTTGAACCAAACCATATATTAGGGCAAGCATCATCGATACACCTATAAATGATCGGAAAAACCGACCTTTGTCATCAGAAGAAATATTTACTAGAAGAAAATAAATAACAGTAAAAGCAATCATTGACACTAATGAATTGCTTAAGCCATTATTTGCACCAAAAATACTTTTAAAACTATTCACCGAAAAAATCGATGCGACTACAAAAGCCGCCAATATGGCTAGTAAACCCTTATCTATTGGATTATTCCGCCAAGTTAAGTAGCCGGAAGAAACTACACCCAGTAACCAAGAGATCAAACTAATACTCGCCACCGCCACAAGAAGTAACTGTTTATTGGAATTTAAGACATCAGAAGTAAACGGCAAAAAGAATAAAGGCAGAAGAACAATGCCCACATGTAATACCCACTTACTAATATTATTATAGAATTTAGCCTTCTCGGGATCGGCTGGTTCTGGCTGGTAAGGTTCAATTTGGTTCTCCGATTCAGATTCTGGATGGATAGCTGGCTCAAAAGATTTATAAAAATCATTTTTAACTTCCGAAGGAGTATTCTCAACATTGGAACCTCCCATCTCTTCGGGGGAATCTTTTTTCCAAAAACTAAGGTCCATTTTTGACCAGAACTTGCGCATTCTAGCCACGAAGTCATTTAAATTATTATTTGACATACT
>CAZCYM010000034.1:0-7971 GCA_964502945.1 uncultured Candidatus Saccharibacteria bacterium | reverse complement strand
CCAGAAATGCCTGTATTTCTTGCCACAAGCGGTTCCAACTCGCGGAAGCGAGGGTTACCTGTTATTTTGGTATATAAAATCTATATTATCCTGAGTAAATTTATGAGGCGAGGAATCATGATCAAAAAAGTGATGGGGCGAGAGCGACCCAAGTATTTTCTAATTGAAGAATGAGCACCCATTGATTTATAAATTCAAATTTGGTAATATTCTACGATATGTCGGAAACAACGTTACAAATGAATTATGAAGAAATGCTTAAGGTGGGCATGCATTTTGGGCGCAAGAAAACAGTTTTTAACCCAAAAATGAAGAAGTATGTCTTTACCGTTAAAGAAGGCATTTGCATAATCGATCTTTTTAAAACTGAGTTTGAAATTAAAAACACAGCTCAATTTATGAAACAAGTTCTAGCTGATAATGGCTTGATACTTTTTGTTGCAATTACTAAGCAATCTGTCGATTCCGTAAAAAAATTAGCCGAGTCTCTGAATATGCCGTATGTTGTGGATCGTTGGCTTGGTGGTACGCTGACAAACTTTAAAGTTATATCTGGCAGAGTTAAAAAGCTAGAAGAGATGGAAAAGGAACATAAATCTGGAGGATTGGATAAATATACCAAGAAAGAAAGATTAATGTTTGAGCGGGAAATGAAGAAGATGCAAACGAGCTTCGGTGGCTTGCGTAAACTAACAAAACTTCCCGATGTAGTTTTTGTTTCTTCTCTCAAAGAAAGCGCTTTACCAGTTCACGAAGCTAAAATCGCTAAGATTAAGGTCATTGCCATTACTAATACAGATGCTAATCCCGAAAGTATTAATTATGTAATACCAGCCAATGACCGATCTAAAAAGTCAGTAGATCTAATAGTCGAAACTCTTAGTAACGAGTTGGTAAAATAAGTTTTTACTGCTCGGTTTATAGGTAGATAATTATGGCAACAGAAATAGACAAAATAAAGAGTCTCCGTGATAGCACTGGGCTCTCATTGAATGAAATTAAAAAAGCCCTCACTGAAGCCGAGGGGGATGAGGGACGAGCCAGAGAGATACTCCAAGAGCTAGGAGTAAAAATGGCTGCCAAAAAGTCATCTCGCCAAGTGAAAGAAGGAGTGATCGAATCCTATATTCACAACACTCGCAAAGTAGCGTCAGTTGTTGTTTTGCTTTGTGAAACTGATTTCGTAGCTAGAAATGTTGAGTTTCAAAAGTTGGCCAAAGATCTGACGATGCATATAACCGCTATGAAGCCAGGAAGTGTTGATGAGCTTTTAGAACAAGCTTATGTTCGCGATCCAGATATAACAGTCAAGGACCTCATCAATCAGAACATTGCTAAATTAGGCGAAAACATACAGATTGATCGGTTTGAAGTTTTTGAGATTTAAACATGTTCTTACTTATACCTTTTTTATTTCTCGTTTTTTCTACTGTCGGTATAGCGGTTATAGTTCTCCGCAAAAAAAACTATTTGAATAAACTCTCTACCTTAAACACTAACGGAAATGGTGAAGGCTCTGTTGTGGGGTTTAGCTGGAAGACATACGGTATGGATTTTTTCCCAGAGATAAAAGTTCTTATTGATAGAATGGAATTTAGTAAATATCGAGCTCACTGGCTGGTTGAAATGGAGAAATTTTTAAGGAAAGCCAGGGTTTTATCTCTCAGAATGGATAGAGTGTCAGATCTCATGATAAATAAAATAAGAAGAATTCACCTTAATGACAAATTGAATGGCCACGCTCATAAAGAATTAGAAGTTATAGAAAATTCGACAACAGATACAGCGGTTGGTCCGACTATGATGAGTAAGACTTTTCTTAAGAATGAGGAGGAGCGTTTAATAATTGAAATAGCTAAGAATCCGAAAGACGGAAAATTGTATGAACAATTGGGTGATCTCTACGTTGAGATGAATAATTTTATCGATGGCAAGGAATCCTATGAAGCGGCGATAGAACTAAATCCTCAAGATGAATCTCTAAAGCAAAAACTCTCTTCGGCTCTGGAAAAAATTGTTACTCGCTAAGGTTTTCGGATATTTATTTTTGTGCTAAAATTATATAGAAATTAAGCCCGAGTAGCTTAGTGGTAAAGCAACGGTTTTGTAAACCGCCGACGGGTGTCCGATTCACCCCTCGGGCTCTTTCAGCTATACAATACGATTTTTGCCCGCAGTCATTTCTAGGTAATCCGTGGGCTGTATACCACATTTCCAAATTTCTGAGTTAGCTAAAGTTGTGATATAATATGACTGAAAAATACAATGAAAAGTTACTTGGTTTTGATGAGATTTTAGCCGACAGGGTTTAGCTTTGGGAAGCCATTGTTAAAGATTCAGTCTTTTCCGAAAAGGTCAAAAGTGATTTTTTAGAAGTTATTCAAAAAAGATTTGGAAATGGTAAGCCAGTTAATGAATCAACCGATGATTGGATTTATTTTAGTATAAATAGGCTATTGAATGTCACAAAGCAGGTGATAAAAGATGGTTTATCGGAGCAAGACGTGATGTCTTTGTTCGAAAATTTAAGAGATGATATTTGGCAATTTTACAAAGAAATAAATAAATAAATTGGGGGTGTGACGGAGTAGTCAAACGTACCTGACTGTCAAAAGGCAGCGTGTAGTAGTAATACAACACTGAACTCTCTGGGATAACGGTGAATGCTAAGTCTTTCAAGGATATGCGAATACCGTGGGAACCCCGCCAAGGCGGGGGCACCGTAGAGACTAGATACCAGAGTACCCAGCCTTTTCTTAGAAAGAGCGGGGTAAAGATATAGTCCATGCCAATACAAAAGTATTGGATAAGTGAAATCAGGCGGCCATGTGCCTACGTAGGTGCAAATCCTACCACCCCCACACTTAATAGCCAAAGGCGACGAAGTGCACAGCACTGACTAAAGATCGCTTAACATAGAGAAAATATTTGTTCATAATGGTTATTCTAACACAACAGTCTAAATCAAAAAATCCACTAAAGTGGATTTTTTGACGCGGAGGTCGGTGGAGTCAAACCACATCCCGATAAATCGGGACCATTCGGGTATCAATCGACGACCAGAATCGTCTGGTTTCAACCTCCCTAACCCCCCGCAGGTATGATTCTATCAAGCGCAGAATAAAAAACAACACCCCCAGAAGGATGTCGTTTTCGGTTCCGTTTAACGGAATGTACACGTCGATTGATACCTACAATCAGTATAGCATAGGAGATATCCACATGTCAAATTTTCGATCCCGCGCGAAGCGCAC
Source organism: uncultured Candidatus Saccharibacteria bacterium (assembly GCA_964502945.1). Classification (GTDB taxonomy): domain Bacteria; phylum Patescibacteriota; class Minisyncoccia; order 2-02-FULL-40-12; family GWA2-44-9; genus 2-01-FULL-39-28. The sequence goes on along the minus strand of CAZCYM010000034.1, from coordinate 4,717 downwards.
GGGATTGGCATTCATCAGATATTTTTGCTAAAATAGGTTCTAACTTGGTTGTAGATGTACACATAAATTAAATAGCATCCCATTTGGGATGCTATTTAATTTTGTGACGGCGGAGAGTAAAATGGGATAAGGTGATTATCTGGGAGCGACCCCGGAGTTTGCCAGCCAGAAGTATATAAAAATAATCTACACAATACTGCTTCTACTGGCCAGTCCTAACGGACGGCTTTTTAATTTCATAACTCAATCCTTTTTGATATAATAGTAAGTGATGCCCTATCCTAGTAAGTCTTTAATAGAACATATCAAAGAACATCACCACAAGTTCCATTTCTTTTTTGTTCTTATTTTGGCAACTTCAATAAGTTTGGGGATTTACATTGGGTCATTGGCCCGAGCTCAAACCGCTCTTCCTACAGCTACTCATCCAATGTGGCTGACTTATTATCTAGATGATTCGTTTTATGGAAATTTTAGAGGTGAACTTGGCGATACTGTTAATACTTATCTGATCTGGCACTATTATATGAATGCTGGTCCAGCCGTATTACACGCCTCTTTTCAGGACGCTGTTAGCAGGGGAAAAAATATAATTTTTGGTCCGGATTTTAGTCCGGCCGATACGGTATTAAGACCAAGCGTAGATGCTGGTCTTGATGTTGCTAGAAACTATTGGAATAATATAGTTGCGATTTATTTTGATGAACCTGGCATGAATAAGGCAGGAGTTGAGGCTCTTATTAACGATTTTAATAGCAAAGTTACCGCAAGAGGTTTACCCCTTAAGCCAATAGCTATTAATTTTACCGAAAGCCAAATTCTAAATGGGACTGGCTATCAGGCAATGAATATAGATTATGTAGGCTTGGAAGCCTACATTGACCCTTCGCTCCAAAATGATCCTGGTCTAGTTAATATTTTAAATAATAAAATTGATCAGCAGAAGGCTTTAATAGGGAATCGGCCAATATTCATGGTTATTCAGGGATATGATAGAAACGGTGCTTGGACAAATCTGACAAGTCTTAAATCAATCCAAGCCCCGGCTTATTTAAAAGCTTACAATGATTCTAGATTCGTCGGCCTTTTAATTTTTTCTTATGCTCGTCCCGGAGGAACTAGAAGTTTGAATGGTTGTATTAGAACCGAACATTTGCGTATATGGGGAGCAATGTCGGGTACGGGTCAACCTGATTCAATTTCTTGTTCTGGCGCTCCTCCCCCACCACCTCCAGGAGTTTGTGTGGATAATTCCTCTGCTATCTTCTTAAATCCTATACCGGGCACCCTCACTCCAGGCCAGGCAGTAAATTTCACAGTAAGAGTTACTGATACTGGAAACACCAGATGGTATCATGGTAGCGTTTATCAATTTCTCCAACAATCAAATCTTTCTATTAGCCCTATTTATGGTCATCTGCCGAATGGTATGTATCCCAATGATACTGTTGACTGGACCTTTAGTCTTACAGCTCCTAATTCTCCGGCAATTTATACACTTAACATGCGAATGATGCACTATACTAACGGGGATTATCTTGAATCTGACGGAACCACATGTCCAGCTCCTAGTTCTAATACTTACTTTGGCCAGACTATCTCCGCAATTTTTACCGTTAGTAGTCCACCACCACCTCCACCTCCACCACCTCCACCTCCACCACCTCCACCACCTCCACCACCACCACCACCTCCACCTCCACCACCTCCACCAGTTCCCCATAGTATATTTGATAGTTTCTCGCTTCTATCAGTCCCCAAAATTTTATCAGGGTTGGCTTGTTATTTTGTTAGGTTTGCCTTGGTTCTCGTTGGTATAGCTGTTATATTATCCGGAATCATTTTTATTTTTTCTCATGGTAATCCAACCGCTTTTGCTAATGCTAAGAAAAATCTATTATATGTTGTCATTGGCGGTCTGGTCATATATGGTGTTTATACGATTATTTTGAGCGTCACTTTATTTGTTACGGGTTCTTCTACCTTGCCCTGGATACCACTCCAATGCCCTTGATTTTTGTTTAATAAATGATAACATGCTACCTACTATGTTTGCAGTAATAAAAACAGGCGGAAAACAATATAAAGTCCAAGAAGGGGATACTTTAAGCGTTGAGAAGCTAGAACACACAGACAATAATATAACTTTTGATCAGGTTTTACTTTGGGCCAGTGCGAAGGATATAAAAGTTGGAAAACCATTAGTTCCGGGAGCTAAAGTTGAAGCTAAAGTTTTAGAAGACGGAAAGGGTGAGAAGAAGATGGTTTTTCGTTATAAAAATAAGACTCGTCGAAGGAAGAAAAAAGGTCATCGTCAGCCATATACAAAAATTCAGATTACTAAAATAACCCTGAGTTAGTCGAAGGGTTATTTTAGTATTGCAATTATTCGTAAATATTGTTAAATATAGAGCAACTAAGAACTTTAACAAAAAGGAAGGCCAATGGATGAAATAGAAAGACGTTTTTTGATTGAGAAATTTTCGACTGAATTTTTATTTCCTCTTGATTTGCCTAGGTTTCATATTTGCCAAGGATATTTCGAACTGCCGAGTATTGATAGCAGTTTTCGGGTCAGAATCATAGATAATCGGGAAGCTGTTTTTGGTATCAAGGACGGCAAAGGCATTAAAAGGCCGGAAATAGAATCCAAGATAGAGACGTTAGATTTTGGTAAAAAAGCTTTTGGATTGTGCAGTCATCGTGTCGAAAAGGTTCGCTATAGAGATGGACGCTGGGAAATAGATTTTTTCAGCTGGCCGCTTGATGGCATAGTGATAGCTGAAATAGAATTAAATTCAATTGATGAGAGATTTGAAATGCCAAAATATATTGAAAAAGCAATCGAAGTCACTAATTCTCTGTCCAGTCATCATCTTGCCCGCTTAGCCAGTGAGCTCGAGGGTAGCGGTAAATCAGCGTTGCCGTTTGTATCTGCTTATGCCCTTTCTTCAATACCGAGGATAGTAATAACCGGCGGTCCCTGTTCTGGTAAAAGTACCGTTATGGACTCAATGAGACTAATGGGTGACTTTCGTTGTATTCCTGAAGTAGCCACAATAGTTATTGGCCAGCTAGGCATTAAACCCAAGAAGGGTTTTAATAAGAAATTTCAAAGATTTGTACACAGTACTCAGAGATTATTTGAGACAACTTCCATTCAATATGCAGCTATTGAGGGAAAGAGGGGAATATTATTTGACAGAGGTACGGTAGATGGAGCGGCTTACTTTGATGGCGGGGTTGAAGAATTTGAGAATATCATTAAGACCAAATTAGAATACGAATATTCTCGGTATGATCTGGTGATTTGTCTGGATGTCCCGCCAGAGGATATTTATGAAGCCCGTCGGACTAATAATCTAGCCCGTTCGGAAGATTATCAGTTGGCTAGGAAATTAGGCGATAGAATAAAAGAAGTATGGCAGAATCACCCCAACTTCGTTTTTATTAGTAATGATGGTGGTTGGGACGAAAAGGTTAGAAAAGTAAAAGAAGCGATTGATAAAGTTCTAAAATAACCCTAATTCTGGGACGAAGTTTTTGAAGAGTAACAACCGAGCTTAGCTTGGTTGTTTTATTTTCTATACTCCAGTGCATTCCGGAGGGTAGTCTCATCGGCGTATTCTAGATTTGAGCCGGAGGAGAGGCCGCGGCCGAGACGTGTTATGGTAATGTTTTTTTTCCGCCAGCTGGCGGATCCGAAAAGGTCTTTGATATAGAGCGCGGTTGTTTCACCGGCTGTATTTGGATTGGTGGCGATTATCAATTCTAATTCCCTTCCGTCAGCCAGTTGGTCTATCCTTTTATCTAATTCTTTAAATCTTAATGTTTCGGGGGTTATCCCATCCAGAGGATTTATTGATCCGCCAAGAACATGGTAAAGGCCTTTATATAATCCGGTTTTTTCTATCGAATCGAGGTCGGTAACTTTTTCAACTACAAGAATTTTAGCATTATCTCTTTTTGGATCAGAACAAACATGACATGATCCGTTCTCCGAAACATTAAAACATTCTTTGCAGAAACGGATATCTCTTTTAAGGTTAGCGATGGCTTGGCCGAGATCTTTTAGTTCCGACTCGTCTTTTTCAAGTAAAGCCAACACAAAACGCGCCGCTTGTCTGGGTCCAACACCGGGCAGTTTCTGTAGTAACTTTATAGTATTTTTGAACTTCTGATTCATTAGAATGTCAGCACCTCTTCTTGGCGACTTTTATCTATTTCCATAAATCTTAAACTATCGGGATCAATCCGAAACTCTACTTCACCAGTTGGTCCATTTCTATGTTTGGCCACAACTACTTGGGCATAATTAAGTTTGTTTTGCTCCTTTGCTTTTTCATAATTTATTTTGTCGTCTCGGTGGATGAATATAACCACGTCGGCATCTTGCTCTATTGAGCCAGAATCTCTCAAGTCAGATAGTCGTGGTTTGTGACCCTCTCTTTGCTCAACTGCTCGGGATAATTGAGAAATAGCGACAATGGGAATATTTAATTCTTTGGCCAGGCCCTTCAAACCTCTGGATATTTCTGTAACTTGTTGGACGGGGCTATCATAACTTCTTTTGGCTGACATTAGCTGAAGGTAATCAACTATAAGGAGTCCAAGGCCTTGGTTTGCCTGTAAGCGTCTAGCCATTGCCCGCATTTGAAGAATATTGGGCGATGAGGCATCATCAACATAGATTGGCGCTGATTTCAATTCATCACAA
>CAZCYM010000033.1:6908-8230 GCA_964502945.1 uncultured Candidatus Saccharibacteria bacterium | reverse complement strand
ATTAATCTTCGGTGGTTTATTGGAAAGAACTAGGCTCTACTCGCTATGACTTCACCTAGTGACATTATATATCTTCCTGGAAGTATTCACAAAGTAAAGATATCCACATCCGGCTATAATTCCTAGAAGCTTCCAACAACATTATAAATAGGCAACAGAATGCTTGATACTAGGCCGGCAACAGCGACACCCAAAACAAGGATCAGGACCGGTTCAATTATTTGAGAAATTGTATCAACCGATGTTTCCGCTTCTGCTTTGTAGAATTTTGAAACATGTTCAAGAATAAAATCCATTTTACCAGTTCTCTCACCTATTGCCACCATAGAAGAAAATAATGGCGGAACTTCTTTGTGTTTAGCAAGAGCCGAGGAAATGGTGCCTCCACTTTTTACATTTTCTTCTGCTTCTAGAATTATCTTTCGATAGACGTTATTACCGACCAGGTCAGCTGTTATTCTAAGAGCATCTAAAATAGGGATGCCCGACTTCATCAGAGTAGTCAAACTTTCTGCCATTCGGGCAAGATATAAATTACGAATTACTCCGCCCAAAGAAGGAATCCTGATTTTTGCATTATCAAGCCAGATCTTCCCATCGGGAGTACGAATAAAATAAACAAATATAAAAGTAACTACGAAAATAACTAGGACCATAACAATGAAATGGCTGTTAACAAAATTTGTAAACCAAATTAGGATCCTTGTCGTGATCGGGAGATCAACGGCTCCGACTTCTTCAAAAATACCTAGTAACTGAGGAAGAACAAATGTTACCATGATTATTGTTACCGCCCCAAGGGCAAAGATGATAAAGGCCGGGTAAGTCAAAGCCCCCCTTAGTTTTGAGTTTATGGCCTGACTATGTTCCACATAATCAGCTAGATACAAAAGCGACTCATGCAATTTACCGGATACCTCGCCAGACTGAATCAACTTAATATAAAACCCGGAAAACAAGTTGGGATACTGAGATAGGGCAGCCGACAATAGTGATCCACCCTCTACTGATTCAGCTACTTCAGAAATAATCTTTTTAAAAGAGTTTTTTTCAACCTGCTTAGCTAGGGTTCTCAATCCTTCACTTAATGGCATATCGGCGTCAATAAGAGTAGATAACTGCCTTGTAAAAACAGCTAAGTCTTTACTGTTCGGCTTTGAAAAAATATTATTAACGTCAAACTCCATAAAACTGCCCTGAAGCGGTTCAAGAGACAAAACAACGTAGCCTTTCCCGTGAAGAATATCCACTGCAAAATTCTGATTCGGAGAATCAACAATACCCTGAACAATATGACCCTCTCTGGTTTTAGCCTGATAACT
>CAZCYM010000033.1:0-6898 GCA_964502945.1 uncultured Candidatus Saccharibacteria bacterium | reverse complement strand
GGTGGTTAATGGTTAGTGGTTAGTGAATTTAGTCACTAGTCACTAGCCACTAGCCACTATCTGAGTAGCTCTTTAAGCTCTGACGGGTTTTGTGAGTAAAATTGAGCTCTTTCAAGACTAATCTCTTTGTTTCGAACAAGATCGGCCAGAGAACGATTCATCGATATCATGCCCGCTTCCTGGCTTGTCTCTATAACTAAATCCAGCTGTCGAGGACGATTATCGCGAACAAGGGTTCTAACCGCTGGAGTAGCGATCATCACTTCAACTGCCGGAATAAGGCCGCCCTTTATTCTAGGAATCAACCTTTGCGAAACTATTCCTGAAATAGTGTTGGCCAGCTGATTTCTTATCTGGGTCTGTTGGTTGGGGGGAAATGTATCAATAATTCTTTCAATTGTCTGTGAGGCACTATTAGTGTGGAGCGACCCAAAAACTAAGTGGCCGGTTTCAGCCGCCGTCACTGCCGCACTCATTGTCTCATAATCCCTCATTTCTCCGACCATAATTACATTTACATTTTCCCTAAAAGCAGACCGGAGAGCTTTGTGAAAAGAGAAAGTGTCCTGGTAAACCTCTCTTTGATCAATAATGCTTTTTTCAGGTGAAAAAATATATTCTATCGGATCTTCTACGGTAATTATCTTCTCGGCTCTTTCTTTGTTTATCATGTCTATGATGGCAGCGAGAGTAGTAGATTTGCCATGACCATTCGGTCCAACAACGAGGACAAATCCTTGGGAAAGTTTACTAAAAACTTTTATTATAGACGGCAGATTTAAATCATCGATGCTTTTTATCTGGGCCGGAACAAGGCGCATCGTTGCCGCAACTCTGCCTTGAGTATAGTAAACATTGGCTCTAAAACGAGTCCCTTGGCTTGATTCATAAGAAAAATCTAACTCCTTCTCTGAAACAAATCTCGTTTTTCTTTCATCTCCCAAAAGAGCCAGAACAAGACCTTCAAGAGTTTCAGAATCAAGTATTTTTTTATTCGACAAAGGAATGAGTCTGCCGTCTATTCTTAAGATCGGATAATTTCCGGGAGATAAATGAATATCGGAGGCGTTATTCTGCCCCGTAGTCATCAATAGCTCTTCTAGTTGTTGTTTGTAATCATTCATGTTTTAAACGCTATCACCAGCTTGGGCAACTTCAAGTAGCTCTTCTAACGAAACTATTCCCTTTAAACTTTTAAGAATCCCGTCCTGAAACATGGTAATCATGCCCTGCCTTTTAGCTTCTTCTCGCATTGCCGATTCAGACAAAGTTCCCAATATGATTCTTTCAAACTCGTCTGTCATCTCCAACATCTCAAAAATACCTATTCTTCCCTTAAATGCCTTGCCGGCGCATTTCTTACACGGATTTTCAATGTTGGGCTTGTGGATATAATAACCCTCGCTAGAAGTAAATTCCTTCTGATACTTTTCTGGCATTGTTGAAAGGGCTTTATTGATGATCCCCTCTTCGGCAACATTGGCCTTTACTTTAATTTTACAGTCCTGACAGAGACGACGCAACAGTCTCTGAGCGGCGGCAACATTAAGGGTAGGCGGAATTAAATATTTCTCAACGCCCATATCTATTAATCGAGGCACTACTCCCATAGCATCATTAGTATGCAGGGTTGACAAAACAATGTGACCAGTCAGAGCCGCTTGAATGGCTAGAGCGGCTGTCTCTCGATCGCGAATCTCTCCAACCATAATAATATCAGGGTCTTGCCTCAAGATGTGCCGTAAACCAGAAGCGAAGGTATAGCCAATTTCATCATGAGTCTGCGATTGATTCACGCCCTCAACAAAATATTCTATAGGATCCTCGAGGGTGACAATGTTTACCTCTTCGTTGTTAAGCTTTTTGAGCATACCGGCCAGAGTAGTTGATTTACCAGAGCCAGTTGGGCCAGTAATAAGGATACTACCAAAAGGTTTATTCATCGCTCGTTCTAAAACTTCGGCCGATCTTCCCTCAACTCCTAATTCGGGTAAGTCTATTTTGTTAGTCAATGGATCAAGAATACGCATTACAACTTTCTCACCATTTTTAGTGGGGAATGTCGAAACACGAAAATCTATTCTCCTTTTATTAAGCGAGGTTGAGAAACGACCGTCTTGAGCCAGTCGAGTTTCGTCAATTTTTAAATTAGAAAGAACTTTGATTCGAGTTACCACGGCTGAATGGACGTTTTTGGGAAGAGTTAGGGCAACGGTCAAAACGCCGTCAATCCTAAACCTAACATTTACCTTCTCCTCGAAGGCTTCGATGTGAATATCCGAAGCTCGTGATTCAACCGCATACTTAACTATCGAGGCAACAATGCGTGTTACTGCCCCTTCAGATGTAATCTCCTCAATTTTTTTAGTAGTAATCTTCTCTCTGTCCACTTCTTCGGAAAGAGATTCCAAAGCTTTTCCGACTTCAACGGTGAGCGAGCGATAATTCCTTAGAACAGACTCGAAATCACGATAATCAATTAAGTATTTATCTATTTTTAATCCCCGGTCAGAAGAAATGAATTTAAGGGCTTCCAGGGCATCAATATCTTCTGGATTTAGAATACCGACCTTAAGAACGTTGCCCTCCTTAGCAAATGGAACTATCTTATAGAAAGAAACCACGTCTTCGGAAAGCTCTTCTAGTACGCTTTTATCCAGCTGAATATCCTCAAGTCGAATTACCGGCAGATGGTAAAGACGAGACTTAATCTCTAACAGATCGTTAGCCGAAACGATATCTTTCTCTATAAAAATCTGGCCAAGCTCCTTATCCTCTTTACGAGCCAAATCCTCATATAACTTGGCGTCTTTCTTATTCAAAAGACCTAAACGAATCAGCTCTTCAATTAATGTATTAGGTATTTTTATTGGCATGACAACTGCTTATAATGGAGCAAAAGGATTTATCCTTTCACCGGTAATACCCGGATCAACCGGATTTTCCCCAAAAACTTCTAAGGCCTTATACGTTTCGTCACTAAGAATTGAAAAGTCTATATTAAAATTCTTCAATGATTCTAATTCCTCCCTGCTAATAACGACCTCGGTACCAGTCTCAACTACAGGTTCGTCCATTCCAGAGTAGCTCAAATAGCCGAATACGGCACCCATTGCGATAATGAATGATAGAATTATTCCACTTCTCCCTAATTGTATGATTAATCTAAGCATTAAATTTATTTAATACCTACTCTCCCCCGTCAACTTCCTGGCGCCCCCCAGCAGTACTGGTCTTAATTGCTCTAATCCAATAGACATCTCCTCTTATCGTTAAGCCGAGTTGGTTGGCTACACCAGAAAGGTCTTCACCAACGCTAACTTCTTTAACATCAAAAAGTCGAATATTTTTTTCAAGATAGTCTAGGACCTGAAGAAAACCTGCATAAGTTCCTTTGGAACTAGTCTCTACATTAACAACGCCAAAGCCTCCATTTTTTATATCGGCCTCATTGCTTTTACCTATAGTAAACTCCGATAATAGCTGTCCGCTTTTTGAGAATATAGACTCGATAGTAGAAATTAGTTCTGGAAGACTTACGGTTTCCGGAGCAACAAGCGAAAATCTCTGTAGTTCAGCATATCTAGCGCCTCTTTCCTTATTAAGCCGTTCGATTCCTGTTACAACCTCAGACTTTAAATTCAGGAGTTCCTGTTTCTCCACTATTGTACTTTTTAATAGCCCGGTAAAACCATAAGCTGGCACAATCTTAGTCCAGACCAAAAAACTACTGATAGCAATTAGTATTGCGGCTGTTAGGTTTTTAATACTTTGAGTCATTCCCAGTATATCAACTTCCAATTGCCTTTAGGTTTTGTTAATAAACCTAGGGGTTAGAAGTTAACTTATATTTATATAATGCCCAGCATAGTAATCCATGTCGATTAAAAACCATTTGGAAGTTGTATTACTGGGCATTATTTTTTCTGAATAAGTCTTGCCTTATCAAAGGTTATCTCCAGACCAAATTCCACTATTCCATCCGGAGTAACAGCTACCTTCCCCAAAGAAATATCGACTATACTACGATCTGTAAAAAGGGCGGCTAATTGCTTAGCTAAGACCGTATAACTGGCGGCCTGACCTTGTATTCCAATTTTACCATCATCCGTAAAGCCGGAAAATGACTTAAATCTAATTTGTCCCTGCAAGAGACTCTCTATTAGCGCAAATGCCTTGGTCCAATAAATATGTTCTTCCAGAATATTAGAGACTAAAATCATTCGTTCTTTGAGGATCTTAAGATTTTGTTCTCCTTTTTTATCCCGAGTTCTCTCACTTTCTACTAGCCGGTCGTTAAGTTGCCCCAATTGTCTTTCCAAGGAAGACTGGTAGCGACCGAGAGCAAACATAGTCACTAAAACTGCTCCAAGGATGGCACTGCCTATATATAGGAACCTATTCTCACCAGGAACTTTTATCCCTAGTTTTCTTTTAGTTCCTGGCAATAATTTTAATCCGTCTTTTCCATTCATGACATATTTTTTCAACGAAGCTAGCAGTTGCCGCGACGCTGAGTTGTTATCCTTCGATTTCACTCAGGATAACCCTGAGTTCATCAAATGGGTTAGAAAATTGTCACCTCTCTCATGGCCAACCCAATAGCTACGGCTAAAGTACTTTGAAGCTCTGGCATTATCGGTTTCAATTCCCCTGGATAAGTTACCCGAGCAAACGGGTTACCAACAGTTACATTGCGACCTAGTTTTTCTTTAAAATAATCGCTAAAGCCGGGCATATTGGTAAGACCACCGATTAAAATAATGTTAGCTATTTTTTCCTTGCTTGATTCTTCGTAACCAGCAATAGTCTTTTGAGTTTCAAAGACCATCATATCAATCAAGGAGATCGTCGATTCATTGATAATATTCTCCTCTACTTTCTTTAAGCCAAACTTTCTTTTAAGTTCTTCTGCTTTTTCAAGACTAACGCCAAGAGACTGAGATATGGCCCTGGTTATTTCGAATCCACCCACTTCGTAATTATGACTAACCCGTTCATACCCTCTTTTAACAATACTAATCGAAGTACTCCTCCCACCTATGTTAACCACCACTGCTGAACTAAGATCATTACCAAGCAAGCCCCGAATCAGGGCAGAATTTTCTAACTCAAGCGCTTGGGTGTGAAGATTAGCGTTTTTTATTATATTCTGATATCTCGAGGTTTCTTCTTTGGGAACTGCGGCAAGAAAAACCTCCACTAAAGATGGGACAGCTCTAACTTGAGACTGACCATCAATAACACCAACAATAGACCAATCTAAGACGACCTCGTCTAGGGGAATTGGCACGTATTTTTTAGCTTCAAAGGGCAAAGCTCTTGCTAAATCTTCGTCAGATACATATGGCATTTCTATAACTGTGGCAAAAGTTGAAAAAGATGGAATAGAAGCCACTACTTCAGAAGAGCTAATGCCGGCTTTTTTAATAAGCTCCTTTATGCCTTCAGAAATATCTTGATCTGGCATTTTCAAAACATTCTGCCAGCCCTCAGCCCGAATCTGGTTAGCTACATTAGCATCAGCCCCTTCTAACTCAAATATCCCGTAGTTAAGTAACTCAAAACGACCACCTTTTTTTTCAAGTTCTACAATCTTTATCGAAGAAGTTCCTATGTCGAGTCCGATATTTCCTCCGGACCTAATTGATTTGAAAAAACTGAAAGCCATATTTCTTGGTTTGCCTAAGGGCCAAAAAAGTACTAGATTCCCTTCCATACTTATTATATCACATAAAAATCATGAATTATCCCCAGCAGATTGTTAGCTTCGTTCTCAATACTATCTTTCCTGTGGTTTGTTTAGGCTGTGGTTCGTTTTCAGTCTCAAATAGAAAAAACTATATCTGCAAGCCTTGCCTCCGACTAATTCCCATCAAGAAAGATCTTGAATGTATTGGTTGCAAAATGAAATCTTCACTAGGCAAGACATGTATTGGCTGTCAAAAAAACTGGTCTCTTGATCACCTCTTAGTCGTTTCTGATTACAAAAACAAGGTTTTGGAAAAAATGATTAAAGCTTTTAAGTACAGATTCGTCATCAACCTGGCTGAGTCAATCTATCCCCTAGTTAAAAGATATGTCCACTTTCTAGTTAAAGAAAGGCATTTTAATATTATGGCCGAGAATCCCATAATCATCCCCGTTCCTCTTCATTATCGTCGTTTTAACTGGCGCGGCTTCAACCAAGCTGAAATAATCGGAGAAATAATCGCTGAGATAACAAATTTAAAAACAGATGATGCCACCCTGACCAGATCGTCGGTCTCAAGACCTCAGGTTGAAATCAATAAAAAAAGTGAGCGACTAGAAAATATGGGTAACCAATTCAGAGTTTTTACCGACGAAAAGATTAAGGACAGAACTCTCATATTAGTTGATGATGTTTGTACAACCGGAGCGACCCTTAACGAATGCGCTGGGATACTTAAGGGGGCCGGGGCAAAAAAAGTTATTGGATTTGTCATTGCTAGGGGCTAAAAAAAATGATAAAATTTATTGAATTTAAGCTTTAATTTGGAGAGGTGCGGCGAATGGTAAGCCAGCGGTTTGCTAAACCGTAACCGTTTAAAAAGCGGTTTGTGGGTTCGACTCCCACCCTCTCCGCCAATAGAAACTTCGCGATTTGAAAGGGTTGCTCCGCGCGGCCGCGAGGCGGCCGCGCTCCGCAAAATCCCTCGCCGCTTCGCGGCGAACTGGCTGGCTGGGCAAAAATCAAAGATGGCGGATTTGTTACGAACCCGAGGGTTCGTTCCGATTTTTTGGACGAATGATTTAATTTCGTGGAAATTATCCGACTTGCTCAAAAAATCGGCCTGTTTCGTGTCTAAAATCCATTCCCGTAGGGGTTCGACCCAATTTTTTCTCCCGTTTTCAAAATCTTTCTTCCTTTGTTCTA
>CAZCYM010000032.1:220-8347 GCA_964502945.1 uncultured Candidatus Saccharibacteria bacterium | reverse complement strand
CCTCATATGTTTTTTTTTTTTTTTTCGTAAGGTTCTCCAAAAACCATATCTTATTGATTGCTCCCAGTGGAACCTTATTGGTCAGTTGTTCATAAAAAGACGAAAGGTTTTTAAAAGTAACCCGGTTTTCAAGGGATCGATAGAATATATTAACGATTTCCGGAGCTTGATATGTTTCCGGAGATATAACTACTGTATTGATTCTCTCTTGTTTAATTATCTGATCGACGTTCTTTATACCTTCTTTGGTCAGATCCATAATATATTTCAGTTCATAACCTAGCTGGGGATTCTCTTCTACAAATTTAGCCAGTTCCAGTGATTGATTGTTTAGGCCTACAATAAGGAGTGGTTTTTTAGAACCGCCAGCATTAGCTTTGTTAAAGAGGGTTCGGCTGCCTGTTACTATTCCAGAGAATAGACTTATAAATATGGCCAGATTAGTCCTAGGTGTGATTTGGAATATTGGAATCAAGTAAAAGAAGATGGCCGATATTGCTGAGGTTATAAGTATTGCTCGGAAAAGTCCTGAATAAAAATCCAGATTGTTTCTTAAAAATCCAAAATCATATAAATTAGTGATATAGAAAATAAATAACCAAAGAGCGAATATAAATAAAAAAGGCGTAAAATGAACGCTATGTTGATAGCTAAGGTTGTCCCGATAACGTATGAATAGGGGTATGACTAGGGCGCCGTATAGAGCGATAATATCTAATAAAAGAAGACCAAATCTCTTCATAATTGTTCTTAATAATAACCCAAAACTAAGATGTCGTCAATTGAAATCGTTGATCAAACGATTATAATTCTTGTATGGCAAATAACAAGATAAAAATTGGTATTATCGGTTTGGGCATGGTAGGTGAGCCGATCCGGAGATGGTTTCAGGAGGTGAACGGCTATAAAAGAGGTCGGGACTTATTTTGCTATGACGTTGACTCAAAGAAGGGCTATTCCGATGATGTCAATAAGGCCGATGTGATTTTTGTTTCTGTACCCACGCCGACAAATCCAGACGGAAGTTGTAATGTCTCGATTGTTGAATCTACTGTTGCCGGTATAAGTGATGGCAAGATCGTGGTTGTAAAATCTACTGTTACTCCGGGTACAGTTGAGCGGCTTCAGAAGAAGCATCCCAAAAAGAGACTCATCTTCAATCCTGAGTTTTTGACCGAGTCGCAGGCTTGGGAGGATTATCTTTCACCTGACAGGCAAATCGTCGGCCATACTGCAAAAAGCATCAGCGATTCCGTTGAAGTCCTAAATTTACTTCCCAAAAAACATTTTATCCGTCCCTGGACATCGGATTATTCTAAGAAATCAGTTAATTCCACCGAAGCTGAATTTGGCAAATACGCCTCGAATGTTTTCGGTTACATCAAAGTTATTTATGGCAATATCTTAGCTGATTTGTGTTATGCCACTAGTAAAATCCAGGGTGTCAAAGTGGATTATGAAAATATAAAAGAAGTAATCGGTGCTGACTTGCGGATTGGTCCGGCTTGGCTGAATGTTGGCCATGGGGATTATTCAGGGGCAGGGGGATACTGTCTTGCACCGGAGGAAAGGTTATTTGTTTATAACAGCAATAAATTTAAGATTACTCAAGCCAAAGATATAAGTGATAGAGTGGTGGGGATTTTAGGCTGGAAAAACGGTAAAGTAATAAAGGATCACATCTCGATTATCGGGAAAAGGGTGGTAGATTCTATAGTTAAATTTGGTTTGAGCAAGGGAAGAACTCTGGCTGTTACCCCGGATCATTTAGTGGTTGTAAGTGATAAGTCAGGTAATTTAAGTGAAAAATGTGCTAAAGAAGTAAGTCAAAATGATTATTTTCCAATAGTACTTGATGGTTTGAAGCAGAATAAAAAAGAAATCGTTTTGGATGTTTATAATTATATAGATTGTGACAAAGAACGGGTTTTAGTAGAGAAGGTGCCGCAAAGTTTTGCTAATGAATTAAGGCCCCATCTAACTTTTTATGAGCATTCAGATTTTAAGCGTCGAGACTGGAGAGCTATTCCCATGAAGGCATGTTTAGCTGCCGGTATTAATATTAGTAAGTTAAGAATTAAAACAGGCACCTCAGGAACATGGATACCTTCAACGATTAGGCTCGATGAAGATTTTGCTAGATTTATTGGATATTATCTTGCCGAAGGATGCGTTACTAGCAACAGGGTTTTACTCACTTTTAATGTTAAAGAAGGTGATTTAGTAGAAGATGTAAAATCTATTCTTACTAAATGGAATATTAAATTTAGCAATAGAGTTTTTGATTGGAACGGAAAGCCAAGCGCCTACACGTTAAAAATATCATCTAAGGTTTTATCGGGTTATTTATCAAAAACTTGTGGTAAAAATTCATATGATAAACAAATTCCATTTTTCGTTTTTGAATCTTCTCAAAAAATAAAAGATAGTTTGTTGGCCGGCGCTTTTAGGGGAGATGGGTCTATAGAAAAATCTAATTCCCAGCCTGGTCCTTATTATACAATAAATTACGCTACCGTAAGTCAAATTTTAGCGGAAGGCATCGATTTGCTTTTACGTGAAAAAGGTATCTTGGCTTCAATTAAAAAAATTCATACTGCTAAAACAAAAGTTAATGCCTGGTCTTTAAATATATCCGAGTTAAATAATGTACAGGAACTTTCTAACCTATTTACCGTAAGGCAAAGAAACAAAATTTCCAGTGATTACTTTACAAAGAAAAGAACCATACTATCTCCAGCATACAAAAGAATTGGAAATTTGGCCCTTCTTTCTGTTAAAAGTATAAAAAATATTTACAAAAAAACAGAGGTTGTATCATTAGATACCGTCAATCATTTCTATGTAACTTCTTGGGGCATTTTAACTCACAATTGTTTCCCAAAAGATATGAACGCGTTCATCGCCTTCGGTGAAACTCTTGAGAGAGATGCCACGAAGAAAAAACTATTGGACAAAGAACATCTAAAAATTCTTAAGAGAGGTCTGGCTGTTTTGAAAGCAGTTCGCAATTACAACGAGACTCTTGTCTCTGCTCAAGGACTAAACATGGAAGATGTTGCTCGACACAATAAGGATATAATAGTTCAAAAAAGAAAAAAAATCCGCCAATGAAATTACTTGTTACAGGTGGAGCGGGATTCATAGGTTCTAATCTTGTGGATGAATTGATTAAGCTGGGTCACCAAGTTTTGATAATTGATAATTTATCTACCGGCAAGAAGAAGTTTATAAATTCCAAGGCAAAATTTTACAAAAAAGATATCCGCGACTATAAATCTATCAAGCCGTTATTTAAAGGTGCGGATTGTGTTTTTCACTTGGCCGCTCAGCCAAGAATTCAACCCTCGATAGTCAATCCGGCCGAGTCATTTGCTAATAATGTCTTAGGGACTTTCAATGTTCTTTTGGCAGCCAGAGACAGTAAGGTTCAAAAATTTATTTATTCTGCCTCCTCATCGGCTTATGGTGACCAGAAATCTATGCCCCTCAAGGAGGAGATGACCCCGAACCCGAAAAATCCATACGCTCTATTCAAATACAATGGTGAGGAGATGTGTGGTTTGTTTAATAAATTATATGGCCTGTCGACGGTTTGTCTTAGATATTTCAACGTATACGGCGAGAGGCAATCTGTTGAGGGAGCGTATGCGACGGTAATCGGAATATTTTTGAAACAAAAAAAAGCTGATCAGCCGCTAACAATTGTTGGTAATGGCAATCAGCGGCGCGATTTTACTTATGTCGGCGATATCGTCAGAGCCAATATCTTAGCCATGAAATCAAAAAATGCAATCGGCCATCTGATAAATATAGGTTCGGGCCAAAACTATTCCGTGAATGAGGTGGCTAAGATGGTAGATCCGAAACATGTTTTTATTCCGTCTCGTCCCGGTGAAACTCAGGTTACTCTGGCTGAGATCTCAAAGGCCAAAAATATTCTCGGCTGGAAACCAAGGGTAATGCTCAACAATTGGCTTAAAAAGGTGGTATAATATTATACACATGAAAAGCCGATATATATTTTTTTTGGCGATAGTCTTATCGTTTCTTTCTCTGTCGAATATGGCCCATGCCGATACTCTTGGTCAGCGGGTTAATTTTAATGTAAATTCTGAATTTGATAGATACAACAGGACGAGTTTGGGTGCTACTCTTCGCTATGTAGGAGATCGGTCGTATTTTTATGTCGAAGACAAATATTGGGATGGGCTTAATTCTTTAGGTCAAAACACTCTTATAGATAATATTACAACTCTAGCTGACGCATTTGATAATAATATTTATTCTAAAGAAACAGCTGTTTGGGGTTCAGAACCTAACCCGGGAGTTGATGGTGATCCAAGGATCACAATTCTTTTAGAAGAAATGACGGTTAATCGAGGCGGATATTTTGAAACCTCTAACGGTTATAAGAAAGAAGAGGCACAAGATTCCAATGAACGTGAAATGGTATCTTTAAATGTGGAAGTTGTAATAACCGATCCTTTTTTAGAAAAAGTATTTCTAGCTCATGAATTTCAGCATTTGATTTCGTTTAATCAAAAGGAAAAGATCCTTAATTCATCAGAGGATGTTTGGTTCAATGAACTGCGTTCGGAATATTCCGTTTCCTTAGCTGGTTATAGCTATCCATATTCTGGTTCTAATTTAGAACATCGAGTTCAAACTTTCTCTAACAACCGTTCTGATAGTTTGACTGAATGGCCGAATAACAACTTAGATTATGCTACGGTAGCATTATTCGCCGAGTACTTAGTAGAACAGTTTGGCACTAATATTTTATCCGACACTTTAAAAAGCCATCTTGCCGGAATACCATCTTTAAATAAATATCTTACAGATGGCGGTTATCTTGAGAATTTTAGTGATATATTTATAAATTGGCTGGGAGCATTGTATCTCAACAATGTTTCTAAAAATGAGAAATTAGGTTACAAAAGAACAGACTTAAAAAATATTAAAGCAGTGCCTCAGCAGGAAATATATTTATCATTTGGGTTGCCCGAATATTCCGCGACCCAATATATTCGAGATTGGCAGCCACTTTGGCTAGAATTTAATACAAGCGATATTATGAGCGACCAGACTAAAAGTGTCAAGGTAGAAATTAATGGTGAATCTGGCCAGAATTTTATCGCTTCATATCTTGCTTTTTATGATTCTGGTAAAATCGAATTAGGCAAAATAAATGTTTTATTGGGCCGGGGAAGTGGTTACGTTTTGAATTCTAATGATAGATTAAGTAAAATTGTCGTTCTTGCAACCAAATCTACCAAGATGTCAGGGTTTGGAAAGAGCGAGACGCCCGGCTATCTTAATGTTAAAGTTTCGATGGTAGATACAAAAAATGCTGAAGCCCGTACTCTCAAAAACGGTGCCCTTATTAAAAGACCGCGAGAAAAAGAGATGTATGTTATCTGGGGAAAATACAAAAGATATCTTAATCCCGGAGTCATTTCTCTCTATGGCCACTTAGATCCAGCTAATGCCATTGAATTAGAACCGGAAGTTTTTAATTCTTACCAAACCTCAAACTATGTTAAGTATGTAAATGATGAAAAGGTATATGCGGTTTGGCCTCCAAGCGAAGGTTCACACCGAGGAACTTCGGTGGGAATCGCCTCCGATGAGGGCAGTAAACACTGGCTTAATATAACTCCCCAGCAATGGGACGCTTCTAATCGTGATTGGAATGCTATATTTACAATTAATTATTTAGAGTTTAATTATTATAAAAAAGGAGTTGATATAATACGTTGATTTGATATATTTATATAATGAAAAAATTTGAAATTGGCAAAATTACACAGTTGACGGAAGATAAAAGCAATAGAGAAAAAGTCCAGAAGAGAAATCTTATTGGTTTTCATTCCACAGATAAACCAAAGAATTCTGATCAAAGGTTGGACAGATTAGGTTTTTCTGGAAAGTTAATAGAAAAAGAAAAACCTAATAAAACTGAAGAAAAAACCGGGCTTAAAGATGACGAAGAACAGCACATAGTAAGAAGCGAAAATTAATATCATTATGAAAATCAATATTTTATACAAAAATATAACCCCCGATGAACCGCTAAAAATTTTTATTAATGATAGAATCGGTGGGCTCGAGAAATTTCTTGGTGTCGGACCTGGCCGCCTTCGCCAAAGCTTCGGCGAGCCGATGGAAGCCAGAGTTGAGATTGGTCTGCCATCAAAGCATCACCGTTCTGGGCGGATATATTATGCCGAAGTTAATTTAAAAGTGGGCGGTAAATTACTGCGGGCAACCTGTCAACATGAAGATCTCCGTAACGCGATTGTTGATGTTAAAAACGAACTCCAGAAACAAATTAAAAAATTTAAAGATAAGAAAAGAGATTTATCCAGAGAGCCCCATAAATAATGGGGCTTCTTTAGTTTAATAGCATGTCATTTATATCCAAAATTTTCGGTGATGCTAATGAGCGATATATCAAGTCTCTTGAGCCGATTGTTGCGAAGATTAATGAACTGGAAAAAGAATTCCAGAATTTTGACGATGGGCAACTTAGAGCCAAGACGGAAGAATTTAAAAACAGGCTGGATAAGGAGGAAATTCTCGATGATATACTTCCAGAAGCGTTTGCGGTAGTTCGTGAGGCGTCAAAAAGAACGCTTGGTCAAAGACATTTTGATGTTCAGCTGATTGGCGGAATCATTTTGCATCAAGGGAAAATTGCAGAGATGCGAACTGGTGAGGGCAAGACCCTAGTCGCAACTTTACCAGTATATTTAAATGCTCTTACCGGCGCCGGAGTTCACCTTGTTACGGTAAATGACTTTCTGGCTAGGCGTGATGCCGCATGGATGGGCCAAATATATTCGCTGTTGGGACTTAGTGTAGGTTGTATCAACCATGATGCTAGTTATTTATACGACCCAACAGCTAAAATGAAAAATGAAAAATTGAAAAGTAAAAATGAAGAAGAATTAGACCAAGAAAGAGATACCTTCGGCTCATTTCATATCGTCTATGAATTCTTACGGCCGGTTACAAAAAAAGAGGCGTACAACGCCGACATAACATATGGCACAAATAATGAATACGGGTTTGATTATCTCCGCGATAATATGGCTTATCAAAAAGAAGGAATGTCACAACGAACCGGAGAATTCAATTTTGCTATCGTTGATGAAGTCGATTCTATTTTAATTGATGAAGCTAGGACTCCGCTTATTATTTCTGCACCAGACATTGACTCCGGGAAATTATATGAGACATTTTCTCGGGTCGTTCCTAGTTTAAAGGAGAACGATGACTATAATGTCGATGAAAAATTAAAAGCTGTTTCTATAACTGAAAACGGGATTGAAAAAGTCGAGAAGATGCTTGGCCTGTCTAATATATATAATGAGGGCGGGGTTCGCTATGTTCATCATTTGGAGCAAGCCCTAAAGGCTCAGATACTTTTTAAACGAGATAAGGATTATGTAGTAAAAGACGGAGAAGTTATCATTGTCGATGATTTTACTGGACGGTTAATGCCTGGCCGGCGATGGTCAGAAGGTCTTCACCAAGCAGTTGAAGCCAAAGAGGGCGTCAGTATTCAAAAAGAATCACGAACTCTAGCCACTATTACCTTTCAAAATTATTTCCGTCTATACAAAAAACTTGCCGGTATGACCGGAACAGCCAGAACTTCAGCCGAAGAGCTCCACAAGGTTTATAATATCGAAGTCATTTCTGTACCGACAAATAAACCGGCGATAAGGGAAGATATGACAGATCGGATATATAAAACAGAGATCGGCAAATTCAAAGCTTTGGCTAAAGAAGTAAAGGAACGTCATAATATCGGCCAGCCAGTCTTAGTTGGTACTGTTTCTATCGAAAAAAACGAGCTTCTTTCAATGATGCTTGAACGCGAAGGTGTTAGGCATAATGTTTTAAACGCAAAACAACATGAAAGAGAAGCTGAGTTACACGCTCAAGCTGGGCGGCTCGGATCTGTGACGGTTGCTACTAATATGGCAGGACGAGGTGTCGACATTATTTTGGGCGGTAATCCCCAAGACCCAGAGGAAGCTCAAAAGGTTCGAGATCTTGGTGGTCTTCATGTGATTGGTACAGAGCGTCATGAAGCCCGTAGAATAGACGATCAGC
>CAZCYM010000032.1:0-210 GCA_964502945.1 uncultured Candidatus Saccharibacteria bacterium | reverse complement strand
GGGATCCCGGATCTTCTCAAATTTTCATATCAATGGAGGATGACGTTGTTCGAGTTTTTGGCGGTGATCGCTTGAAAAATATGATGGAGACCTTAGGTATTGGCGAGGAAGATGTCATTGAAAATCGTTTTGTATCAAGGGCTATAGAGCAGGCTCAATCACGCATTGAAGGTCATAACTTTGATATTCGTAAATATGTTCTTGAATATG
>CAZCYM010000031.1:5250-8503 GCA_964502945.1 uncultured Candidatus Saccharibacteria bacterium | reverse complement strand
TTCGTCCGATATTATATCATTGGGTGATCTCGGGGTCTCAAATGTCTCTAATCAACTAAGCTTTTGTTATAATAATTTATGAGGTTTTGCGCGCGTAGCTCAGCTGGTTAGAGCGTACGGTTCACATCCGTAAGGTCTCTGGTTCAAATCCAGACGCGCGCACAAATTTGCATTTCGGTATGAGGCAAGTTCGAAAGGCTTGAGCCGGATAAAATCGAATGAACTGCTTCATTCGATTCCGGATTAAGTGCCGGAACGATGCTGAGTGAACAATTGGTGAAGGAAGCCGTGAGGCGGGGTCGCGACCGAACAATCGGAAGATTGTGCGAGGCGTGACGTTGGTCCGATCCCAACAGGGCGCACCACGTTGATTTACTCTCAATATCTGCTATAAATAGTAAGGTTTTTTAAAATTTCAAAAAGGTTGAGCACGGTTGTGATAATCTATCCCTACATCCCACAAGGTAGAATAATAAAATATGTAGATGAAAAGGATCCTTTTATGCGAGTAGCCAGAAAGATCGCCAAGGTATTTTCTCTTGATGAAACAATGCCCGGTGGAGCAGCTGTTGTTCTAGAAGGTGTTGTTATCGGAGCCGGGTCTAACGGTAGCAATTACCATAAAAATTATCCTTGTCAGAGAGTTGCTCTGGGATGTAAAACTGGAGAAGGGTATGATCTTTGCGAGGGATGTCATCCAAGAAATCACAGTGAACCAAAAGCAATAAATCATGCTAAAGAAAGAGGGTGGGATACCAATGGAGCCGATCTTTATCTCTGGGGTCATTGGTGGTGTTGTCAGTGGTGTTGGAATGCAATGCTCGAGGCAGGTATAAGAGATGTCTATCTGCTTGAGGGGAGCGAAGTGTTATTCAATAAAAACCATCCTGATAATATTGTGGGGAGACAGTTTGAGTAGAGTCGGAATGGTCCGACTTTTTTGTTTGACTAATCATTCTGGTATGTTAGTTTATCGGAAATAAGACCTTTTAAAATAGGTGAGCCAGATGGACAAGATAGAAGCGGTGATTTTTGATTGGAATGGCACTCTTTATGATGATTTAGAACGATTGGCTTATGGAAGTGTTGTTAAAATATTCGAGACATACAACTTATCTCCGCCGACCCTTGATCAATATCGTCAGGAGATAACCGCTGGTTTCATGAAGTTTTATTACAAGCACGGCTTTGTTTTAAATTTTTCGGGGCAAGGTCGAGATGGTGATGCCAAGGCATTAAATGTTATCAGAAAGAAGTACTATGCAGAAAATGGAGATAAGGGAAATATTCGGCCGGATGCTACTCGGACAGTATTTAATCTGAGATCAATGGGAATCAAAGTCGGTATTGTCAGCGCTGAGATAGAATCAACTCTTTTCGAAAAGTTATACTCAAGCGATCTCCATAGATTGTTTGATAGCCAGCTCGTAAGAGCTCAGATTTGGGGTGATAAGGGTCCGGCTCTTCTTGAGATGTGTAAAAAATTAGATGTAAGTCCGGGTAATACAATCTATGTTGATGATACGGTTGATGGCACTAACTCGGCGAAAAAAGTCGGTCTTCTTCCTATTGGATTCGGCAACGAGACCGGATATAACTCAGAAGATAGATTGAGGTTAGTGACTCCGTTGGTAGTCAATGAGTTATCTGAAATATTAGATCTGATTCATGATATTAACCGGGCGCGGGAGAGATAGTAATGGTTGTAACAATTAGTGGTGCCTCTGGAGCCGGAAAAACCACTATTGAAAAAAGTCTCCTTAAACGATTAACGAATATAGAAGTTATAGTTAGCGTTACGACCAGAGAAAAAAGAGATAATGATAATCCTGGCGAATATAAATATGTATCGAAGTTACGATTTAGACTCCGTAACAAGTTAGGGTTTTTTCTCTGGACAGTTAATATTCATGGTAATTGGTACGGAACGTTAGAAAGTTCAGTAAAAAAAGCGCTTAAAAAATATGATGATATCTCACTAATGATTTTGGTGCCTGATAGGGTAAAAAATATCTGGGATTATGCTCGAGAACGAGGTTTAGAAGAATCTGTCATCTCATTTTATATTCTTTCTCCGTCTCCTACTGCATTAAGAGAAAGATTAGAAAAAAGGGGAGATAGTGAATTCGAAATCGCCAAACGAATTAAGGATTGTGAAAAATGGGATGCGGAAGCATTGGCCTCGGACTTACCTTATATTTTTATCAGAAATGATGACGAGATAGAGAATACGGTTGAAAATATTATTTCGTATCTAAATGAAGCCATAGAAGATCAATTATTCTAAGATCGCCTAAAATGGGCGGTTTTTTGTTGGCAAAGTAATAAAACCTGTCTGCAGGAGTTATGCACAATGCCCATTGCTTAATCCGAGACCAGAGATATATAATGTGAGTGTAGTGTTAAATTGTGGATAGAAGTGTTAAAAAACTGTTGATATCTTGGGAGGAGTGGTGGCGAGAATATCGCCATTTTCCTCTAGATTTATATGTTAATCGGCGAATACAAGCACAACCTAGACCCAAAGAAGCGGCTGTCAATACCGTCAAAGTTCAGAAAAGAACTGGGCGAAGGCCTGCCTGCCGGTCAGGCAGGGGCAGTGCTTACTCGCGGGCTTGATAATTGTTTATTTGTTTTTCCTTTACAATCGTGGAAGCCATTTGCGGAAATGCTAGCTGGCTTGTCTATGGCTAAGAAGGATACCAGATCATTTAGCCGCTTATTTTTGTCAGGTGCGGTTGAAGTCGAATTTGATTCATTGGGCCGAATATTGATTCCCGATGTTTTGAAAGAATATGCGTCATTAAATAAATCAGTTGTAGTAGCCGGTCTTTTTAATAGGTTAGAGATATGGGATGAAAGCAACTGGAATACTTACAGATCTAATCTTGAAAAAAATTCTGATAGCATAGCCGAGAAGCTGGGAGAATTGGGAATAATTTAGCTAGTAGTAAGTAGCTAGTAGTAAGTAGAAAGGTTCAGATTTAAAACCTTGCTACTTAAACCTTACTACTTAATCCCTAATGAATGCACCGCTCAGTAATGTTGAACGAAGTCATAGAATATCTTGATATTAAACCTGGTGTTAAGATCATCGATGCAACACTTAATGGCGGCGGACACACCGAAGGGATTCTTGAAAAATATCCCGATACAAAAATACTTGGAATAGAATGGGATCCTGATATTGTAAAAAATTTAAAATTTAAAATTAAAAATGAAAAATTAGAGAGATTAGAACATAATTTAATTA
>CAZCYM010000031.1:0-5240 GCA_964502945.1 uncultured Candidatus Saccharibacteria bacterium | reverse complement strand
TTAACGATAGCTATGTAAATTTAAAAAATATTGTTGAAAGGTTTGATTTTCGACCCAATGGAATAGTGTTTGATTTGGGTGTCTCATCGCTACATTACGAGAAAAGCGGCCGAGGATTCTCTTTTATGAGAGCTGAGCCGCTAGATATGAGATTTAACCCTTCGGCAGGCTCAGGGCAAGCCCGAACTGCGGCCGATATAGTCAATACTGCCAGTCGGGAAGAATTGGATAAGACTCTGGCTGATTATGGAGAGGAACAGTTTTCTGTCGAGATTGCAAAAGGAATAGTTGATTCGAGAAAAATTAAGCCAATCATAGAGACTACAGAATTAGTCGAGATCATAAAGGCATCGGTTCCAGCTTGGTATCGCAAAAGAAAAATCCATCCGGCGACCAAAACATTCCAAGCATTACGAATAGCCGTTAATCAGGAACTGGATAATGTCACTGCTGGAGTCTTGGCGGCTATAGATATCTTAGAGCCCAGCGGAAGATTAGTCGTAATATCATTTCATGGTTTGGAAGATAAGATAGTCAGAGAAATATTTAAAAATAAAACTAAAGACGGGGTCGTTAGGTGGGTAGTCAAAGGAACGATAAAACCAGAGTGGAAAGAGATACAGGAAAATCCGCGGGCACGAAGCGCTAAAATGAAAGTCATTGAAAAGTTATAAAATGCAGAATAATTCAAAAACAATTCAAGAAAGAGACGTAGTAATCTGGGTTAATGCCGTTCTTATTAGTATGGCTTGTCTTTTATTTTTCTATTATATAGTAGTAGCCAACTCAATTGCTTCTAAAAATTATAAAATCCAAGTACTCTTGGATCGAATTGAATCCTTGTCGGAAATCAATAGTTCTTTAATGTCTAAAAAACTTGTATTAGAAACTCCAGCTTCACTGCTTGAATTTGCTCGTTCTCAAAAGCTGGTCGAAGCTAGGAATATATCTTATATTTTTGAAGGCAAGAATGTAGCTCAACGCTAGAAAAGTTAAGTTTTATGAGACGTTATGGCAATTTACGCATAAATCTTTTTTTAGTCGGTGTGGTCCTTTTTTCAGGGCTGGTTTTATACCGGCTTTTTATTTTATCAATTGTCAGGCACTCAGCTTATTCGCTCACTGCTCAAGCTCAGAATGAGAACATAAGCAACTTATTGGTTAGGGGGAATATTTACATGTCGGATAAGAACTCGGAGATGGTGCTTTCGGCGACTAATAGAAAATTTCCTTTGGCCTATATTATTCCGAAAGACATAAACTCAGACAAAAAAGATAAAGTTGTAGAGGAGTTAACGGCAATCCTGGGAATTAGCGAGGATGAAATAAAGTTAAAAATTGACACTAATTCAAGCTCGATTAAAGTTGTGGCTAGGAGAATTACAAATGAGCAAGTTGAGCAAATCAAGAATCTAAAACTTAAGGGAGTGGGAATTTCTTATGAAACTGACAGATTTTATCCTGGGGCTAGTTTGGGGGCGAATGTTGTGGGTTTCTTAGGTTATGATATCGACGGTCGGCGGGCTGGTCAGTATGGTATCGAGGGTTATTATAACGCTGATTTGTCTGGAAAAGATCCCGATGTGGCTAGTTTATTTAAGATAGCCGATCCATCTCTACTTTTTAAGATATTTAAACAAATCTTTAAGAAAGATAATGAGTCGACTGAGGTCGAGTCCAGCTTTGACAGGCCGGCCGATCTGGTGCTCACCCTAGATAAAAACGTTCAAACGTTTGTTGAGGACAAATTAAAAACGATTATTGAAAAGTGGAGCGCTGTCGGAGGTACGATGCTGGTTCAGGACCCTAAGTCGGGCAAGATTTTGGCTATGGCCGACTGGCCCACTTTTGATCCCAATAATTATTCGAATTTTAATCCATCGGTTTTTCTTAACCGAAGCATTCAGGGAGTTTATGAACCGGGGTCTTCATTTAAACCGATAACCATATCGGCTTGAATTGATCTTTCTAAAATTACTCCCCAGACAACCTATGATGATGTCGGTTATTTTAACATTGCCGGGTATACGATACATAACTTCAGCGAAAGGGTGTTTGGAAAACAAACAATGGCTCAAGTTCTTGAGAAATCAATCAATACCGGAGTGATGTTCGTCGAGAACACTATCGGTGATGATAGTTTTTTAAATTATGTTATTAATATGGGTCTTGGACAGAAAACAGGCATCGATTTACCTGGAGAAGTGAGCGGGGATATTACGAACCTTTATAGCGGTCGGAAGATAAACTATCTAACTGCTTCTTTTGGTCAGGGTATCGCAGTTACTCCGCTTCAGCTGATTAATGCCTATTCGACCATTGCTAATGGTGGTAAGTTGATGAGGCCGTATATTGTCGATAGAATTATAAAAGAGGGAGGGAAACAAATTGTAACACAACCAGAAGTGGTGGGTATTCCTATATCTGAAAAAACCGCGATAAAGCTTCAGTCCATGTTGGTTAGTGTAGTCGATAACGGTTTTGATAAGGCCAGAATACCGGGTTATGATGTTGCTGGTAAAACAGGAACGGCTCAAATACCGGATGGAAGTGGCGGATATTCAGAAGAAGAATTCATACATAACTTTGTCGGTTTTGCTCCGGCCTATGATGCTAAATTTACTATTCTCATAAAAATGGATAGACCCAAGGGAATAACATTTGCCGCCGATAGTTTGTCGCCGACATTTAAAGAGATAGCTGCATTTTTGCTAAATTATTATAATATACCGCCAAGCCGTCATTAGGTGAAAATTCTAAATCCTAAACCGTGAAAAACTTACTTAAAAAAATAATAGTATTTAAATTAGACATCTTAGCCAAACTTTATATCTGGCGTTTTAAGCCGGACATTGTTGCGGTTACTGGTAATGTTGGTAAAACTTCTACTAAAGAAGCAATCTCGGTTGTGTTGGGGAAAATTAAGAAAGTCAGATCTGGGCGCGGGAATCTAAATAATGAATTTGGTGTTCCATTAACAGTAATTGGAGATTGGGCGGATGATTACTACGAAACCGGGAATAGCTTTATTTTCTGGTGCAAAGTTCTGTCAATCTCATTTTTCAAATTGTTTTTTCAAAAGAATTACCCGGAAGTTCTAGTTTTAGAATATGGTGCTGATAGGCCGGGAGATATAGCCAGGTTAGTTAAAAAATACAGACCAAAAGTAGGAGTAATAACTGCGGTTGGAGAAATACCGGTTCATGTCGAATACTTCTCTGATCCCGATAGTCTTGCTCGAGAAAAATCAAAACTAATTTCTTCTCTTGGATTTTCTGAGTACGCGGTCTTGAATCACGATGATCCAATTGTTTATGATATGAAAGAAAAAACTAAAGCCAAAGTAATGAGTTACGGTTTCACCGAAGGAGGAACGATTGGGTTATCAAATTTTGATTTTCGCATTGATGATAATTACAGGCCGGAAGGAGTTTCATTTAAGATTCATACTGGCGGAGGTTCATACCTGCCTGCCGGCAGGCAGGCATTTGTTCCGGTAATACTCAATGATGTTTTAGGCAAATCTCAAGCCTTGGCGGCTGGAGCGGCCTCTTGTGTCGGTATAATTTATGGCATGAATTTGATAGAAATAAGCCAAGCCCTGGCTGATTATCAAGGTCCAAAAGGACGACTAAAAATCCTAGGAGGTATTAAAAATTCGATCATTATCGATGATACATATAACGCCGCGCCATCTTCGACTCATCTGGCTCTAGAAACCTTGAAATATCTACCAGCCAAACGTAGGATTGCAGTTTTGGGCGATATGCTTGAACTTGGTAAATATACGATTGAAGCTCATGAAGAAATGGGAAATTTTTCCGGAAGCATTGTTGATATCCTTGTAACGGTGGGAGCCAGGGCCAAGTTTTCTGCCTATTCGGCTGGTAATCAGATGAACCAAGATAATATCCATTCTTTTGTAAATGCGGATTCGGCCAAATTAAAAGTTCAGGAGCTGATCAGAGAAGGGGATTTGATTTTAGTGAAGGGTTCACAGGGTATGAGAATGGAGAAGATTGTAGAAGAAATAATGGCCGAGCCGGAGAAAAAGAAAGCATTACTTGTCAGGCAAGGAAAAAAGTGGTTAAAAAATTAATTTCTTGCCTCACACATATCCATTATAAGCGTAAAGGTCTAATACTCTAATAAAGATTGTATCTATTTCTAGCATATGCTAGAAATAGATACATGCCGAGGGTACCAAGAAAAAAGTCATTTTATCACCAATTGCTTAAAGTTCTTGCTGTTAGCGGCGCAATTGGCGGCGTGGTCGTTCTAGCTTCTATAAATCCATACTTTGGAATAAAAGCAGTTGGAGTTATAAGGAAAGAATTAAAAAGAAGGAAATGGAGAGAAATAAACCAATGTTTAGTGAGATTTAAAAAACAGGGACTGGCCGGGGTCGAACAAAATTCAGATGGAACATTTTCTGTTTCTATTACTAGAGCAGGACAAATAGAATTGGCCCGATATGATCTAGATACAATCAGTATCAATACACAAAGAGGTTGGGATGGTGTCTGGAGGATATTTTTATTTGATATTCCCGTGAGAAAAAAAGCTGAAAGAGCGGCTCTATTGGCAAAATTAAAAGAACTTGGCTTCGTGATGGTACAAAGAAGTGTTTGGGCTCATCCCTATCCCTGTCGCAATGAACTTGCCATAATTGCCAAAGCTTTTGAAGTCGAACAATATATCAGATTCCACGAAGCCTATGGTATGTCGCATGAAAGCAAAATCAGAGGGGATTTCGAGAAACGAAATGGAATTAAATTACAATTGAATTAATCCATCCAAGATTAATTCGGCACTTAGTATTAGGGTAAATTGTATCTATTTCTAGCATATGCTAGAAATAGATACAATGATAGAAATCGGGGTATTAAAAAATATTATATTATGTTTTGAGGTTGTGTCATTTTTTGATAAAATCTTAATATGGTGCCATCGTCCCTGCCCGCCGGCAGGCAGGTATTGTTAGGACATCCCGCACATAGCTTTTCCGCTGACCGCCAATCCGATAGGGGGCCGGGCTATGTGCGGGACGGATATGCTTCCTTGCCACGTACCAAACTTCCACAACGTGGCAGCCTACAAGTCTCTAGAATGGAATACTATAGAAGAAACGATTCTTCGATGGAAATACACATTCCAGACTTTTAATTTAAGTATAGCAGGTCTGTAAAAACAAAGAAGCTCCGCACCGAAGTACGAAACTTCTTTGTGCGGAGCTTTGG
>CAZCYM010000030.1:0-8825 GCA_964502945.1 uncultured Candidatus Saccharibacteria bacterium | reverse complement strand
GATGCCAATAGTGTTAATAGTTATGGAAACCAAGGAGGAGCAGTTCGAAATACCACCTTTACAAGCACTCAATTTGTTCCTCAACAAGGCGTAACTTACGGATTTATGATCAGTGGCATTGCTAGAACCGGTTTGGGCCTTGAGGGTACAAATGAAAATTACATCAGCAATATAGTAACGGTTCCTTGGACAGGATCCATTGGAGGCGGCGGAACGGGCCAATTCGATCTTAATCAGCCCAATAATAATTTCTACCAACATTTATCAAGTTATACTAATGCGGCCAGCAACAGGAACATTTATACTTTACTGACCGTTTACAATATGTGGCTTGATAACCCGGGTCAAGGATGGGATTTAAATCCATTTAATCCGGTCAATAATTTAAATTCCGAAACAGACTATATCAATGGGCCGGACATGTTTGTTATTGAGTTAACAAAAGCAATGGCCAATGATATGTCTCAAAATTCAGCCGGAAGACGGTTCTTAAGAAGTGTTTGGCAAGCCATGATAACAAAATTAGCTCAGAATACTCCCAACACAACTCTGTTTCAGCCCCTGTCTGAACCAGATGCAAATTTAGGAATTCCGGGATTTGATAAAAATATAATTCTAACTCAAATGAACCAATGGTGGGGCAAAGGGATATTAGTTGATAATCCGGCCGGAAGAAATGATCCAATTCACCCCCAAGCCATATATAGGGACTACCATTATAACTTCGCAGCAGAAAATGGCGCCAACTTAATGGGCGCAAACACCATAGTTAATACTGATGCGAGATGCGATCCACCACCAGATAGCGAGATAACCGATTCAGCCAGAGCGGCCAGAGACATTAACGGAAATTATTTAGTATACGATTGTCAAGTAACTTCCAATTGGCAATCCCGAGTCATTACATCTATTAACTCTGCCCTTGGAGGAGTTCAGCCCAGCGTAACAATAGGTCAGGGCAGGTTGATCGGCTATGGAGGACCGGATTTTTGGATTAATATAACGACTAACGGATCATATTTAAGTTTTCTTGACCAGCTAAAAAATGCCGGCGCTAATCTGACTTTTGCTCTTGTCATAGCTAATCCAGCGCTAGTTTCGGAATTACCTTGGTCAAAAAGTACTGGTATTAATCCTATTCTCCCGGCTCGTTATTTACTTTTTGCCGCTCCAGATTTTGCTCCAGCCGGAACAACAATTATCCTCTCCGGCCAAAACTTAGCCACTACCGTCGAATTCTTTGATTCATCGAGAACGGTGACCACGCTCGCTGGCATTTTAGATCCCAATAAAACAGAGGTTGCGATTGTTCTTCCTTTAAATCTGGCACCGGGTAGTTACACCGTAAGAATTGCCGATACCCCCCCATCTAACGAAATCCTATTTGAAGTTACTCCGGGCATATCCGGACCCGGAACAACCGGAACAGAATCTCCCATCATTACCAGCATAAATCCATTAACAACTAATCCGGGCGGAACTATCGAAATAATTGGTGAATTTCTTGGCACAGATGTTCAGTTTACCGATACCAACGGTCAATCTTCTTACACTGCTGGTATTCTTAGCGATGACGGACGCATCGTGACGGTAACCGTTCCGGATAATCTTCCAGCTGGAATTTATACCGTATCAATAATAAATCCAAATGATATAGCCACCGCCTTAGACCTCTTAACAGTTACAGAAATTCAAAACTTCATAGGGCCAAGTGCTCAATCAATTGAACCACCAACTACTACTTCAACCTTCCAAGACCTCATCTCCAATGCCTTCAACTACGCCATCATGCTGGTTGGTATAGCGGTCTTTGTAATGATTCTCTGGGCAGGGTTCTTGTGGCTGACATCTGCTGCCAATCCAGGAAATATTGCTACAGCTAAGGGCTATATTTCCAACGCTATTTTTGGAGGAATTCTTCTTCTCTCATCTTATGTGATTCTATACACGATTAATCCTCAACTAGTGGGAGGAGAATTCAATTTGAAGGGGATAACAGTACCGCCTCCTATACCCATCCAACAACCACCAGGTAGTGGAAATATCATTCCAACTACTGGCTGCGGCATTAACCAACAATTTGCTCAAGACCTTATCGATGATTTAGGTATTAGCAATTTTTCACAATCAGCCGGTTGCGGAGGCAACAATAATGCTCAACAAAATATTCTTGACATGGCCGCCGGCCTTTGTCCGTCTGTCTGCGCTGACAAATGTACGCCCGCCTGTACTGCCGGTGGACCGAATGGCGATATTACCGTTGATCCGGAGATCCTGGAGGCCTTGAGCACTCTTCGGACTGGCCGTGGAATCAGATTCAAAGTTACTTCTTTTACTACCGGTGATCACAGCCTAACTTCCTATCATTACGCCGGACGAGCAGTAGATATTGTCCCAGCTCAAGCTAATAGTGGTGACTGGTCTGACGCTAGAAATTTTCTAAACAGCGTTAGCCCAACAGCTATCTGTGAAATAAATGGAAAAGTAATTCCAAAATGCGATGACTTTTCAAATGGAGCTCACATACATTGGCAGAAATAACTTAAAAACTATCCTGTAAAATTATGGATTGGTATAAAAATTGGCACAATCACCCTCGCCACCGCCACGCTCATCTACTGATATTTTTTTCAGTCCTTTTTGTGACCATGGCATTTTTATTTGTTGGATTTTTAAATTTTTATCTGGAGAAAAATAACATAGCCACCGCTCAAACTCCATGTGATCCTTCGACGGTATTTATACCTAACGTTGTTGAGATTTGTGATGTTGCCCCTAAATTAGTAAAGCCGGGTGATACGGTTAGTATCAGTGGATATTCCATGGGCAATGTCGTCCAATTATTCAACGACACTGATGGTACCTTTGAATCTATAGACGGTGAGATTAATAGTACTAACAACATTCTTACGTTTATGATACCTCCGGGAACTCCCGACGGAGTATATGGTATAAATGTAACAAGCGCAGATGGAGCCAGTATCGGTAGTTCAAATATCAACCTTACGGTAGCACAAAATCCCAATGTTCTACCTCCACAACCACCACCTGCCCAACCACCCTTTAATCAACCACCGGCTCCAATCGCTAATCCTAAAGCTACGAACTTCCAAGACCTCATCTCCAATGCCTTCAACTACGCCATCATGCTGGTTGGTATAGCGGTCTTTGTAATGATTCTCTGGGCAGGGTTCTTGTGGCTGACATCTGCTGCCAATCCAGGAAATATTGCTACAGCTAAGGGCTATATTTCCAACGCTATTTTTGGAGGAATTCTTCTTCTCTCATCTTATGTGATTCTATACACGATTAATCCTCAACTAGTTGGAGGAGAATTCAATTTGAAGGGGATAGAGGTGGGGCCTAGCGGTCAAAATGGTACATCAACCCAAAGTTTAGTCGCCTTCGATGAACCACAAGCTGCTAGCGCAATCACGGCCGGTTGCACTATTGATATAGACAGGCGGGAGTTTACAACAGTTGATTGTCCATCAGATGTTGCATCTACGCTAAATTTACTTCTGGATCCCACCATAACAGCTACCGACACAAATGCTAATAACCAGATTGGGGCTACGGTTTTACAAAATAATGGCAATCAAGGCGCTGGAAGAAAAATTATTATTTTAGATACTGGCTACAATTATACTCACCCCGAATTAAGTTCAAGTTACCTCGGTGGTAAAGATTTTATAAACAACGATAGCGATCCGATGGATGATCATGTAGCAGGCATGGGTGCTCCGGCCCATGGCAGTCATGTGGCTGGTATTATCACCGCTGACGGTCTTGATTCTAAAGCTCGCGGTGTTGCTCCCGGAGCCGGAATAATCTCCGGTAAAATTCTAGGTAAAGATGGCACGGGAAAATGGAGTTACATGACCGATGCTATTTATTGGGCAATTAACGGTCCGGATGGAACATTCGGCACTGCTGATGATTTTAAAGCTGATGTCATAAACATAAGCGTCGGCGGCGGTTCTTATACTGGCATCTGCGATACAACTGATGAGACTACTCGCCTCTTTGCAAAAGCAATTCAGTACGCAAGGGATAATGGAGTTTTAGTAGTAATATCTTCGGGTAATGTTTCCGGCGGTGTTTCTATGCCCGGCTGTATAGATGCCGCATTCACAGTAGGAGCAGTGAATAATTCTGATAGGATCGCTAATTTTTCTGGCCGAGGTACTCCAGTTGATGTAGTTGCTCCCGGAGTAAACATCTATTCGTCGTTATTGGGAGGTAACTATGGAACAAAATCGGGCACAAGCATGGCTACTCCGGTGGTAAGCGGATTAGCCGCTTTATTAAAAACAGCTAACCCAAGTTTTAACGTCGCCCAACTTGAACAAGCATTAACGAGTACCGCTTGCGATTTAGGCCCAACTGGAAAGGACACTACTTTTGGCTGGGGTAGGGTTACGGCTGTTTCAGGTAATTGTACTCCCTCGCCTGTAATACCGCCCCCTAACAGAGTCGCCGGCACGTTGACGGCCTCACCTACATCTTGCACCAAAGGATCAATAGCCGCCAATCCTAATTGCAATATTACATTAAGCTACAGAATCAACGGAATAACTTCTCCGACTCAGCTTACAGTAAGAAAAAATAATGTCATTTTTCAAAGTATCCAATGTAATGGTGGAACTTGTATCGGCCAGTTAAGTGATCCTGATCCAAATGCTGGTAATTATCAATATATAATTAGCCTTCCGGATAATTCTTTAGTAGCTACCGGTAATTCCTATATTTATACAAATGGAGCGATAACCGCAAATTTTGGTTCTTGTACAAAATTGGCAAATGCCAACAACCCAAATTGCGATGTTACTTTATCTATAAACGCACCTGGAGTTTCTACCTCTTTGGTCATAACCAGAGACGGGGTTAATTGGCGGGTAGTCCCGTGTACTAATTCTCAATGCAGTACTTCTATAGTTGACAACAATCCAACCGTTGGTACCCATACATACACTGTCCGCGATTCTTCTGATAATACTGGGAGCAAACTCAGGCGGGTAACTGTCGTAATATCTCCACCTAGCTCCGGTACTCAAACTTGCAGTCCCCAGCTTCAGACGAATAACACAATAGAGCTATGTACAGGCACGAATTACACAGGCACCTGCTCTACGTTTAGTTGCTATGAAACAGATAATTTTAGCGGTACTCGGATTTCTGGCCAAACTATTCGATCAGCCAGGATTTCCGGAGCAGTAGATGCTAGATTATATACTTGCGATACCGGCGGAATACATCCGAATCCTTCTGCCACTGAACCTACACCATGCTTATGGCTGGAATTTACTTCCACAACTCAACTTCCTGATATCTGGAATCCAGCCAATAAGAATTGGTGTTATTGGACTTGGGTAGGAAGCACAGCCACAACTTTCTGCGGACAGCCAGCACCTACTGGCACAGGTATTTATATAAAATCATACGGCTATCTCTAGAATATTTGACCGCTTATAAACCTTGATAATCATTGGTAATAATCCTTGTATGGTTTATTAATGTTTTTAAATTTATAGCAACTAGGAATAATATTTCTTTATACCCTCAATCCAACCACTCATTTGCCGAGCTAGCATCGAACTTGCCCTTACTCTTACCCTCAAAAAACCAAACCTCCCTTTGGCCTTTAGATAGTAAAAATGTTTAAATTTTCCGCCAGAAAGACCGATCATTCTAGACCAGTAATCTACTATTTTATCCCGATATCTCTTCTTGTCTTTACTCATAAAAATATCAAAATAAAGTTCCTCCTTGGTAACTCCTCCGACATCCTTGAGCCATCTCAAAAATAGATTCATAATACCAGAATCAGAACTTGAAAAGCAAACGCCATTTTGAAAATTATTTTCTTTCTTGCCTAGTGATCTCTGACGCCAACATAATGCTATCCCCATCAACCAAAGCTCTCTCCTTGAAATTTTATTAATACTCTTAATTGATGCTTCTCGAATTTCTTCTGCTTGTTTTAATATTTTAACGACTCTTTTCTTGGAGTTACTCCTTGCCGCTACAAGTTTATTATTTTCTAATTTTTGGATCTGACTTTCTTCCAGTTTTATATTTTTTACCCAGTGAGCAATCGTGGATTTAGGAATATTTAATTCATTTCTAATATCTTCATAGGAAAAACCCTTCTTCCGAAGATCAATCGCGATCCCTTTTTTGTATCCTCCGAGATATTGTACCACGGTACTTATTTACTAATAATATAGTATCAAAGTTTAATCAACATGCCAAATGCCTTTATAAACAAAGGGCTACTATGAGACCCGGCTCTAAGATTGGTTTTTTAGAGCTTTTGAGCGTTCGACTTCACTTAGATGTTGTTTTCTAAGTCGAACATTTTTTGGAGTAACTTCAAGGTACTCATCTTCGGCCATTATTTCAAGTCCTCGTTCAATACTTAATTCAATCGGTGGCGTAAGAGTAATTGATTCGTCAGAACCAGAAGCTCGCATATTAGTGAGTTTCTTCCCCTTTGTAGGATTAACATACATCTCCTCTCCTTTTGAAGTATTTCCAATAACCATTCCACTATAAACTTCGGTACCAGGACCAATATAAAGCGTCCCCCGATCCTGAAGATTCCACAAAGCAAAACCTAGGGCTTTACCATCAGCCATTGAAATCATCGAGCCAACAGAGCGTCTTTTTATTTCCCCGGCACAAGGACGAAAGCCGGTCACTCGGGCTGACAGAATACCCTCGCCCTTTGTATCAACCAGAAATTGATTGCGATAGCCCAAAAGACCCCTAGTCGGACCTTCAAATGAAAGACGTACAATCTCATCCGTATGCAATATATTGGTCATTATAAATCCCCTGGAACCTAATCGTTCTATGGTCAAACCACGATATTCATCCGGCGTATCAATTATTACCTCTTCGAAAGGTTCTTGTTTTACCCCATCTACCTCATGAATAATAACCTGGGGTTGCGATACCTGGAGTTCGTAACCGGCTCGCCTCATATTCTCAAGTAGTATTGATATATGAAGCTCTCCCCTGCCAAAAACCTTAAAACGATCCGCATTAGTAAAATCGATCTTTAATCCCACATTTACTTCAAGCTCCCGTTCTAAATATTCCCTAATTTGTCTTGAAGTCACAAACTTCCCATCCCTACCGCCAAATGGAGAATCGTTGACTAAAAAAGTTAAAGCAATCGTTGGCTCGTCAACAGCGATAGCCGGCAGAGGTTTAACCTCTGAATCGGTAGTTATCGTTTCCCCAATATCAATATTGGGCAATCCAGCAATAAGCACGATATCCCCCGCCATCGCCTCGTTGACTTCTATTCTATCTAAACCGTTGAAGGTAAAAAGTTTTGTTATCTTGCCAGAATGAGTTTCCCTATTTATACCTTTCAAAAAAACATTTTGGCCGACACGAACAACACCCTCGTAAACTCTGGCCACTGCTAATCTTCCTAAGAAATTATCATAGCCGAGATTAAATGGCTGAACCATTAGAGTTTTCTGAGTTAGTTCATCCGATGATGCGCACGGTACATGTGCAAGTATTATATCAAGGAGAGGCGTAAGATCAGCTGACTCATCGGTAAATTTGAGCTTAGCAATCCCCGCTCTTCCGTTAGCATAAACAATCGGAAAATCGGCTTGTTCATCATTGGCTCCAAGTTCAAAAAATAACTCTAAAACTTGTTCCTCGCATCGAGTAGGATTAGCCGCTGGCTTGTCTATCTTATTAATAACAACGATGGGTTTTAATCCCAATTCAAGAGATTTCTTAAGAACGAACCGGGTCTGTGGCATGGGTCCTTCTTGAGCATCAACAATTAGTAACACGGAGTCAATCGAACGCAATACTCGTTCCACCTCTGAACCGAAATCGGCATGACCGGGGGTATCAACAATATTTATTTTTGTTCCGCAGTAAGGTATCGCCGCATTCTTTGCGTAGATAGTTATCCCTCGTTCAAGTTCAAGGGTATTTGAATCCATAGAAACACCCTCCTTGCCAACCCCAGTTTGCTTCATCAGGGCATCAATAAGGGTTGTTTTGCCATGGTCAACGTGAGCTATTATTGCAATATTGCGTATTTCTTGCATAAATGAATAAAAAATCGGCCCCTTGGCCATTAATGTAACTAGATTAGTCTTAATAATACTACAAAAGTGGAATCGAGTCAAAATCGTAAAACTCCTTGTTTGTCTTGTGTGATAGAAAACTTATCTTGCAAAGATTTTTAAAAATACTACAATATCCCTACTTAGAGGCTCAACCTCTCAGCTGGTCAATATATTGAATCAACTTCCGCTTTTGTTATCTGAAAAAATAAAAATACCCCTTATCGAGGTATTCATCTTATACGTTCGTAACGCTTATCGGTTCGCCTACGTCGCCATTTATACTTAAGTTCATGCCATGCCTCTTTAATACCAGCGCCAGCCGACATTACTATCAATATCAAAAGTACGATAATAATTGGCATTATAAGATTCCATACAAAGTGAATTCCAACGCTTGTCCAAATTGACTGATATTTTACCCCATAATAGCCCGACAGGACACCTAACGGAAACACGGCAACCGGATGAAGGAATTTTCTAATCCTTACTCTTTTTGATTCTTTTTTCTGAATATCAGATATTTCAGCCTCTAGGCTATCGGTTTTGGTATCACCTTTCTCTTTAGCCGAAAGTACTTCAAATAAAGCTATCTTTTTGCCGAAATAATGAACAAGAGAGAAAAGTATACTAGAAATCCATATGCCCCGCCAAGCATTGCCAGAAATACTGCTAAAAAGAACAATAAGTGGCGCTCTAAAAACTAATTCATCAGCA
>CAZCYM010000029.1:1400-8834 GCA_964502945.1 uncultured Candidatus Saccharibacteria bacterium | reverse complement strand
GTAGGACACGCCCTATGATGGGGTTAATGTGTCCTACGATTATGTGCCATGCCAGTTATTTCTAACTGGTTTAGGCGATTAAATTGTTAAGTGAATGATACCAAAAAACAACAAAAGTTTCCATCAGAACCCAGAACACAGCCCAAAAACAAATTTTAAGAGGGAGTTAAACGATGAAACACCCCTTTCCCCAAGAATACCCCGTTGCACACTCCCTAGCCCCAAATAAACAGCAATAAACGAGTAATTAAGAATGGATCAGACACCTGCTACAAAATATTTCATATATGCAAGAAAATCCTCCGAGGGCGATGAGAGGCAGGTTCAGTCTATCGGCTCCCAATTAGAGGAGCTAAATATGGTTATCAGGAATAATAAGTTGAAAGTAGTAGATAAAATAGACGAATCAAAGTCAGCCAAAGTTCCGTATAAAAGAGATGGCTTCGAAAGAATGCTTAAAGGAATAGAAAAAGGAGAAGCCAATGCCATATTAGTTTGGCACCCAGACAGATTATCTCGTAATGCCATAGATGCTGGTAGAGTAATTCAGCTCATGGATGATGGCTTTCTTCAGGAGATCCGAACTCCAAATCAATTATTTAGAAACTACTCAATGGAAAAAATGATGCTGTATTTTAGTTTCATGAATGCTAAATATGAGAACGATAAAAAAGGAGAAGATGTAAAGCGTGGGTTAAAAACAAAAGCAGAAAGAGGATGGCTCCCTGGACGCGCCGTGCCGATAGTGAACGGCCCATATTTGAGATAGTAAAAAGAATCTGGGAATATATGCTGACTGGTAGATATAATCCTGTTCAGATTCTAAAAATAGCAACAGATGAATGGGGCTTAAGAGTTCCGGCTAGAGGTAAGAAACCAGAAACAAAGTTTTCAAAAAGTGGTGTGTATAGATTACTCACAAATTCATTCTATTATGGGTATTTTGAATATCCGGTAAGCAGTGGTAATTGGATTCATGGCAAACATCCACCGATGATAACAAAAAACCAATTTTTAATGGTTCAGGAAATGTTGTCTGATAATTCGAGACCAAGACCACAGAAATATAGTTTTACCTATGTGGGGTTATTCAAATGTGGTCATTGTGGAGCATCAATTACGGCAGAAGCTAAAACTAAAAGACCAAAGAATGGCAAAGTTCATCACTACGCTTACTATCGTTGCACAAAGCAAAAACGAGTTCATTGTCCTGAAAAATACATCGAGGAGAGAGAATTGGAAAGACAGATATTAGGTTATCTTCAAAAATTACATCTTCCTCAAGAGTTGCTAGACTGGGCATTGGAAAAGGCAAAAATTAAAGGAGCAAAAGATCGGGTATTCAATCAGAAAATTATAAGAGAAAAAGAGCAAAGAATATCAGAGTTAAAAAATGAGTCTGCCAGCTTATTAAAACTTTACAGCTCTAGAGATAATGCTGATAAATCAATTTTATCCAAAGAGCAACTCGTTGATCGTAAAAAAGAAATTGAGGCTGACTTAGATGAGTTGGAGCTGGACATACACAAGTTAAAAACTTCTATGTCAGAAAACAAAGAAATTGAGTCATTTGATCTAGCTCAAAGAGCTTACGATAAATTTAAGAATGGGACACCAGAGGACAAGAGGAGAATTATAATTGATATTTATGAGAAAGGAGTATTTAAAAATAAGAAGTTAATCTTAACACTAAAACCAATTTTCTCGTTGATAAAAAATCTCAAAAAGAAAAAATAAATATCCGATTTTATTCTAGCTTTCTTCTCCTGCTGGCATTTTGTAATTCTCTTCTTGTTTTTAAGGCTAGAAATTCTTTGCCAAGTTTATTATTTTTTAAAATCTGGTCTTTTGCAATTAGTCCTAAAAATAGCAATTCTCGAATAGCATCTCCTGTTCTGTGCCATCGGAGACGATTGCATCTATAACATGCTGGCAAGCAGTTTTCTGCATTCTTAGAGCCACCTTTTCCTCTTTGAATTATATGGTCTACCTCCCAGACTCCGTTAATATCATCTAAATTTTTCAATCCATACTTAGTAAAAACAACTGGGTCACCACAAAAATGACAGTGTCCCTGTGTGCGATCAAATATCTGCTTGAGTGTTTTTGTGGTCATGTATCCTTAGTATATATCATGGAAGTCTTTTTTGTGCAAAAATATTAGGGTCATGTTTTTATGTGTTTTAAACATAGAAACATAGGAGCTATTTTTGTGTTCTCACATTACCATTAGAACCCAAAAACCAATGTGTAACACAAACATTAGATGACCTCAAAATTAATGTTTACACATTAACATTAGATTCAGGCAATTTAATGTCCAAAACACTGGAACATTAGATCAAATTTAATGTGAAATACATTACTACACTAAGCCCAAAATTTGTGTTTTCACACAAAACATAAAATTGCCCACTCGAACCTATTTTAATTCGATAAAATCTAACTTATTTTCACTTTTTATAATTAGATGTCCTGTCCCCGTCATTGGTGTTTTTATGACCTCACTCGAACCTCTTTTGTTGGCTTAAAATCAAACCAAAACACCCTTTCGGGTGCTGGTTAAACTACTCTGCTCGCCAAGTGGGACAGCTTTCAAACAGTATGTTAGAGCATTTAAGCAGTATGATTGGATTAAGGCATTTCCTGCCCCAGAGTTGGTTATTTCTCATACCCAACAGTTGTTAGCCTATATTTAATAATTCACTCAGCCATTGTTTTTTGACAATTTCTCTGGTAACTTAATCACAATCTTTTAATACTCTAATGAGCAGCCCCGATATAAAACTAGAGCCGAAACATTTACTAGAAAAAGGCTATTTTTTTGATGAACTCCCTCCGCCTTTTAATACTTTTGATTTGGGTCGGAAATACAATCAAATTGACCGTGAGTTAAAACTAAAACTTAATACAATTTTAGGTGTTCAAAAAAGAAAATCTTCATATGTTGTTAGATATTCGGCTCCAAGAAATGAAGTTTCAAGGAGGATTTTTGGCATTCCAAATCCTTTACATTTTATACTTCTCACAAAGTCCATCTTTAAATATCGAAAATCTATTTTTAGGGTTTTGAAAAAATCAAAGTATTCTATTTTCCTTAACAAAGAGTTAAAGAGTAATTGGGATAAATTCGAGAAAGAAAGATTTGTCAGTTCTGGAGAAAATATATTTGAACTTAAGACAGATATATCTCGTTATTTTCCAAGTATTTATACTCATTCGATTCCCTGGGCTATTTACGGCAAGACAAAGGCGAAACAAGAAAA
Source organism: uncultured Candidatus Saccharibacteria bacterium (assembly GCA_964502945.1). GTDB lineage: Bacteria > Patescibacteriota > Minisyncoccia > 2-02-FULL-40-12 > GWA2-44-9 > 2-01-FULL-39-28. Next base: position 5,568 of record CAZCYM010000029.1, on the reverse strand, counting down.
AAACAACAAAAAACTCTGGGGCAATGTTATAGATAAAAATATCCGAAACCTACAAGACGGTCAGTCGGTTGGAATCCCTATTGGTCCAAATGTTTCCCGCATTTTAGCCGAGATTATAAGTTCTGAAGTAGACGATAGAATTAGAAAGTTTATTCTTAAAGAAAAAATTGACGCCAGAGGATTTCGATATATAGATGACTACTTCTTTTATTTTCCAGACGAAATAACTGGTGAGAAGCTTCTTAAAATGATTCGAGATAGTTTAGAAAATTTTAATCTTGAACTAAGTAAAGAAAAAACCAGAATAATAAGATTTCCGTTTGGACTTGTTTCAGAATGGGTCATAGTGCTAAGGTCATTCAGGTTCAGAGGTAAAAAAGCAGAACAAGAAAACGATATAAAAAACTTTCTTAGTATTGCTTTGAACTTCTCTAAACAATATACCGATAAATCTACTCCAATTTTGAAATATGCCCTTATCAGGTTACAAAGTATTAAAATTCATTCAGAATCTTGGCTTTATTTTGAGTCTTGGTTATTAAAAATTATATTGTACAATGCTGCTATAATTCCCGAGGTATTCAGGATATTTTTACTAAATAAGAAATGGCTTAATACAGTAAAAATCAAAACAACCTTAGAAAAACTAATCGAGCTCAATGTGAATAAAAGAAATAACTATGAAACCGCTTGGGGGCTATGGATGGCTAAAGCTTTTCAAATAAAAATTAAGTCAATGACTATAGCCGAAGTATTAAGGTCAGACGACTCAGCCTCGATTTTAATTGCCCTTGACCTTATTGAAACTGGACTGGCCACTAAGAACTTTTCTAAAGAAATAAAAAAACTATCTACTAATCTGACTAAGGACTCCCTATACGGAGATATGTGGCTACTTGTTTATGAAGGAACAAAAAGAGGATGGATTAACCCTCCTACAAACCCGATAAAAAATGATGAGTTCTTTAGTATCTTAGAAAATAATGATGTCAGTTTTTACAACAGAAATAGACAAATCACAAAAAAACATATTAAGACAAAGGGGTGGGCAAATAGACACATTAAATCAGATTTACCATTATATTAAGTCATATATACGTTTACTTTTCTAAGACATACTAAAAAACTAGCCGAGGGAGCTAATTTGCTATACTAAAAGAAATTTGATGATGGGTCTTGTTTACTGTTCTACCAAAAATGAATCAGAGCAAGCAAAACCAAAATTGACAAAATAACCAAAGTAGTAGTAATTACAAAAACCGCAACTCTGATTGACCCGACCTTAAAATCTATCCATTCGACATTCTGTCTTGTCCAATGGGTATGATAGGCAATTGTTTCTAATTTTTCCTTGATTTCTTTGTCATTCATAGGTTTGAATCCAACACTCATCTTTTTGACCCCACTTATCGGTCAAAACAACCTTGTGAAGCCCAGTTTGGTTGAATGTAGTTTGTCCAGAAGCTCCATACCAATAAGTCGGTTTAGCCCAAGCTGAATACCATTGATAATCTTCCAAATTTATTGGTTTTCTATATTCCATCTCAAAATGTTGGGTTAGTCCTTGTAATCTCTCGTTATCTTTACATTCGTGGTGAGAGTTAGGAAAATCGATAATCATAATGTTCAATGGCGGTGGAGTGGGTGTAGGTATCGGAGTGGGTTCTGGTGTTGCTGTAATATAAATAACTTTTGGAGTTAAGGTCGGTTCGGGAGTATATTTAGCAATTTGCTCTTTTAGTTCCTGTAACTGCTTTGTAAGCTCTGAAATGGCCTCTGTGGCAGGGATTGGTGTTGATGTAAGGGTTTGAGTAGGCGTAGGTGTAAATGACGGTTTTATAGAAACGGTCGGTGTGGTAGAAATTATGGGTGTCGAGGTAGCGGTGATAGTTGGAGTCGGTGTTGTATATGCTAAAGGAATCACTATTGTTATTAGCGATTCAACTATTGCCACTAATTTTTGAAATAAAGAAAACATCTTCTTATAAAATACAAAGCCCGCTACTAGGAAGGTGCCTTACGGCATCCTCTACCAGAGTTTCCTCTGGTAACGCGATGAACGCCCTAATAACGGGTTCTCTATGTTCATCGCGATTTAGTGCCGTGCTCATAAAATATGAGTTTAGGCGATTATTTAGTTGTTTTTTCTAATTATAGACCGAACTGGTTATTTTATCAACAGAAAAAACTTGCAACTATTTTATTTTTTGATAATATAAAATTATAGTTATTCAAAATTTTATATTATCAAGCTAAATCGTCTCGCTATATGTCACTGGCGGGGTTTAGCGAATTTATCTCTAAAGGCACCAGCGGTCCAAGAATACTTGGGTCGTCCAATGTTTGAGAGGAGGCCAAAGATAATAGGTTAGTCAAATCGAGTTCAGGGGATTCGATTTGGTAATTTATTATTTTTGGCTTTTTATTTTTCATATAAATTACCAGCACCCTTGATGCTGGTTTTTTATTCAGAAGAGTGTTGGCCCTTCAAATCGGTTATTTGGTGGGTGGGTTGCCAACACGCCCATCCGCTAAATGACCGATTTTGTTTATGTCAGTAAGTAGAATAACAATTGAAGAATTTCGAGAGGTCATATGCGAAGAATTTGGCGAAGATTTAACTTACGAACAAGCAGAAAAAATTTTAACAAATTGTGTTGGATATTTTGGCCTTCTTGCCAAATTAAGACACCACAATAAAGAGGCCGAGTATGAATCATTTAATGGCGCAAACAAAAAATAGTGTAATAGATAAGATAAATCTAAAGCCGAGAAATTTTAAGCAAGAAGGGCAACCAAAGTGTTGGCAAGACAAGCGGGTGTTGAGATATATGCGAAGTTATTATGAAAATACTGGTACTAGAAAGGTGAAAATAAGAACTGCATTAGTAACTTATCTAGCATTAACAGAGATTTCAAGCAATAAAATGTCGGATATATTCCAAGCGACACGTAAGACGTTGGCTAAACACGCAGTAGTATCAGTTTCAACAATACGAAGATATACTGACGAATTTATAACAATGGGAATACTAAAAAAAGAAAATATCAAAGATGGTAAAACAAATAAAGCAAATAGATGGTGCCTGATTGCTTTTAACGAGTTTATACACATCTCTGTTCGTAATAGTGGACACACCCTCAATTCAAATGACAAAGAGGGGGTCTGTTCAAAAGGGCGAGCAAGATTAGAAGTTGTAATTTAGAACTAAATTATTAGAAATAAGAAAAATAACTCTAAACTTATTATTTATGCCCAGACCTGGTATAGGAAATCCAAACAACAGAGGTGGTAGAAGAAAGTCAGCTTATCAAGAAATGGCTGATGCTCAAGCGTTAAATGAAATGTTTTTTCGTGAAAACGACATAAAAAATCTTAAAGACAAAATTGAGCGTGGTTTTTATTCTGTGCAAGACATTGCCCTACTAAAGGCCCTAGAAGGTGATGTAAGGGTAATAGCCCCCATATTTAATAAAATTTTTCCAGACAATCTTAATAAATTAAATGACCAGTATCAACGTAGCGGCTCTTATGTTTTATCTGATGAAGATGAAAAAAGAGTCTTTGAGTTGTTTAGAAACCACGGTGTCTATAAAGATAAGGCAACAAAACAAAATGACAAACCGCCCTAGTTAAGTTACAATTAAAGCGTTGACCCGCCGCAATCTATATCACAAGGTTTTTTTGTTGGTAATGGTGTCCTGAAAGGGGCGGCTTCCAGCATTACTACTCCTTGTGAGAAAGTGGTTGGGTCAACGGGCCGTCCCTTTAAGTTTAACTAAAAATAAAAACCCCTCGCCGTGAAGCTAAAGGAGTTTTTCACACAAAACTTTTCAGAATTGTATTGTTAGGTTAGCAAAAGCAACAAAATCGTGCAATTCTGATAGTATCTACTAAAATGAAAAACAAAAAGATAAAAGCAATTATTTACTGCAGAGTGTCATCTAAAGAGCAGGAAGAAACTGGCTATTCTTTAGGTGCTCAAGAACAGTTGCTAAAAGAATATGCCAATAAGAACGATTTTGATACAGTCCCAAAATCGTGCCGTATTACCGAATCAGCAAGTGGCAAACAAATTAGAAAGAGGTTTTTGGAGATGTTGCACTATGCGACTAAACACAAAATCCCAGTAATTTTATGTGAAAAGATAGATAGATTAACTCGTAA
>CAZCYM010000029.1:0-1346 GCA_964502945.1 uncultured Candidatus Saccharibacteria bacterium | reverse complement strand
GAGTATTGTAGATGACTGGGTTAAAGAAAACCCGAAAAGAGAAGTTCATTTTGTTAAAGAATCTTTTGTGCTCAACGGTAATACTAAAGCTCACGAAAACCTTGTTTGGGATATGAAAGTGGCCATTGCTCGCTTTTATACAAATAATCTTTCGGAAGAGGTTAGAAAGGGCCAGAAAGAGAAGCTAGCTCAAGGTTGGATTCCGATGCGGGCAAAACTTGGCTATAAGACCGCAGGAGAAAAGGGACACAAGATTCACGTCATTGACGAAGAGAAAGCTCAGTTCATTAGAAAAATGTTTGAACTCTACGCATCTGGTAACTATTCGCTAAAAGCATTGATAGAAATTATGCATAAAGAAGGTTTGAGAAATGAGAGTGGCAATAAAGTTGGAAAGAGTAGGATGCACAAGTATCTTTCCGACCCATTTTATTGTGGGAAAAATAGGTGGCAGGACAAAATCTATCAAGGCCAGCACGAACCACTTATATCAGAAGAGCTTTTCAATGAAGTTCAGGCCAGACTTACTAGAAAGATTAAACATCCTCAATATAAAAAGCATTTGCCAGTATTTAAGGCAAAAATAGTGTGTGAGGAGTGTGATGGTTTAATAACTTGGTATTTGAGCAGGGGTAACTGGAGAGGTAATTGTAATCATCACAAAAAATGCTCTCAAATTGGCACAACTCTGCAAACAAAGATAGAGGAGCAACTGTTTCCTTATTTTGACGCTGTAGCGCCCAAAAATGAGCGTATAGTAAAGATTTTAGAGAAGGCCTTAAAGGAGGACCAAGCAGAAGAAATCAATTATCATACTAAACAGAGAAATGAGCTTAATAAGATAATTCAGTTGGCCGATAAAAGAATTGAAGGAGCTTATAGAGATAAGCTGGATGGCAGAATGCCTATTGCCCTTTGCGAAAAGATAATAACGGAAGCAAGTCAGGAGAAAGAAGATGCCAATAAGGCCCTACAAAAGTTAAGCAACGACAGAACTGCTTATTACGAAGCGGGTATAGCCGTGCACGAACTAGCTCTCAAGGCGAAAGAGATTTATTGCAATCCAAAAACAAAAGTAGACGATAAAAGATTGCTATTGAGTTATGTATTTTCGAACATCTCTTTAAATGCAGGTAAAATCAACGCAGATTACACTTTTGCATTCCAGTTTTTAGCAAAATGGATGCCTATACTGAATAAAAATTTCGAACAGCAAAAAACTGCCTTAAATAAAGCACAATCCGACCTTTTACAGTCGGATTACGCCCTTGGCTCCGCGGCCAGGACTCGAACCTGGAACCATCTCCTTACACATGATCCATAACTTTCGTAATGGGGTGGACTAT
>CAZCYM010000028.1:1748-9022 GCA_964502945.1 uncultured Candidatus Saccharibacteria bacterium | reverse complement strand
TATATTGGGCCGTTAGCTTAGGAGCAGAGCACCCGGTTTGCATCCGGGAGACGCGAGTGCGATTCTCGCACGGTCCACCAGATTAATCTAGCTCAGTTGGTACCCGCCCGAACGTACCGTTCGGTACGGGCGGGGAGCGCCTCATTTGCAACCCGTCCGAATGGATTCATCCGGGCGGATGAGGAGGTCACCAGTTCAGATTTGCCGAAGAAGTTGTCTCCAGACCGTTCGACAACTCTTAATCAAATGATTTTGAACAAAAAATAACCCTATCGAGGGGTTATTTTAATTTTGACTTGAAGGGGGAAATGATCGCTCGCTTTTACATACTTTCTCATGATTAAATCATCGACAACTGACAATCTGTCACCTCTGTAGAATATCCAATCGATATTTTTGCCAGACAGTTTTTTTCTAGATGTATTTTTAAAGCCCCTCTTTTTCAATATCCTAAGCACTGACGAACTTGAGCCGGCCGAGGTGTTAAGGTCTCCGGCCACAATTGTTAAAGATTCTGGACGATTGTTGTCTAGATACTGAACCAACTCTTCCATCTGAGGTGCTATATCTATGTCGGCCAGACCACTCTCCATATGAACGTTGGCGATAATTATCTTCTCATCTTCTATGGTCAGTTCTATGATCTGGGCCATTCTCTTGCCATTTCTTGGCTGGAACCAACTTCTCGGATTAAAAATTGATGGAGACCAATCGATTGGCTGATGTCGGAAATAGAGGTTTTTAATAGTTTTAATGCCGTGCTTGCTTAATACCGCTTGGCCTGTGTAGGCGTTAATATTGCCACTATTCTGTTTTAGCTCCTGGAATTCTTCAGCCCACTCATAATTAGCTTCAATATTATCTGCTAGCTCTTTTGCAACATCACGAGAGCCGGCCCTCCGAGTGTTTTTGTCAACCTCTTGAAGTATGTATGCATCGGCCCCTAGGCCATTTTTGATTATTGACAATATCTCATCAAAGTTTTTGCCGTATTGAATATTCCAGCAGACGATGGTAATTATTACTATCTCTTTCAATGCCGCCCCCTTATTTTAAAAGTTGCTTCTTGCTTTCTATTATATTCCAGATAAATAAGCAAGAAGAATTGAAAAGGTCTCCAGTTTATGTTTAGATTAAAATAGCAAGTTATGAATATAAACCCTATTTTTGTAATGATCGGAGTAGTCTCTACGGCAGTTCTGGCGATGCTTGGCATCAATCTTTATATAATGCTCAGATCTCGGCGGAATATTGATGATGGCCAGAGTCATTTTATGGTGCTTCATCAGAGGATGGATTCTTTTATGGATTTGATAAATAAGCAGCTTGAGCAAGGTCGTCAATCATCCGAGAAAGCGTCGCTGGCTGTCCATCAGCAGGTTCAGGGTTTTACTCGAGGCATTACCCAGCTTCAAGAGGGACTCAAGAACATGCACGAATCAGTTAAGAGCGTATCTTCATTTCAAGATTTATTCAGGAATCCTAAGCTTCGCGGCCAATGGGGCGAAATGTCCCTTGAAGCATCTCTGGCCCAATATTTTCCCCGTGACCGTTATCTCATCCAGCATTATTTTTCTTCCGGCGAGGCAGTTGATGCGGCTTTGAAATTGCCCAACGATATTCTTCTGCCGATAGATTCAAAGTTCAATTGGGATAATTTTCAGAAAATGGTAAATTCCGATAACGACATTCATCGGGATGGTTATCGGAAACTTTTTTTGTCTGATGTTAAGAAAAAAGTGGATGAGATAAGCTCAAAATATATTCTGCCGACGGAAGGAACGACCGACTTTGCTCTTATGTTTGTGCCAGCGGAAACCGTCTACTATGAAATGATAAACAACATTAAAGATGTAGATATACCTGAATACGCCCGCAAGAAAAAAGTGATGATGGTATCGCCCAATACCTTTGCCCTGTCCGTTTCAGCTATTCATCATTGGTATAAGGATGTTCAGATAAATAAGCAGACCCAGTCAATTATAAAAAAGCTTGAAAGGGTGGTTGCTGATAGTTCAAAACTATCAGATGACTTTAGAAAGTTAGGAAATCATCTGTCTAATGCCAAATCGTCATATGATGATTCAGAAAAACGTCTTTCCCTCATGGTAGATAGGGTAAAGAATGTGGTGGAGGTAGGCGGAGAAGAGCAGGAAAAGTTGGAAACACCGAAAGTTTAATAAGTTATACTAATGGAAACCCCTAACTTTCTAAAAGAAAAATACAATCTCCACAATGCTCCTGAAGCGGAATCAGCCACAGAAAGGACCGAAGCCAGAACCGGAAAAAAAGTGCCTCAAAACCCCGAGGCCAAAATCAAGAACTACCTCGATCGTCTGGAGAGTCTTGCCCTTGATCCTGAAAAGAAACAGCCCAAATCAAAAATTTCAAGATGGCGCCCCGATCGTCCTCGTGCCTTGTCATTGCTTCGGGAAATGGTAATGGACAAATATGTCCGTCCAAATAAGGAGAAAATGGCCGAAGGAGCGGCCAGAGTTGAAGGGCGCGCCGCCAGAGAAATGGGAGTTGAAGCCCATTACGGAGCCGAGGAATTGGAACAAAGGGGAGAAATAGCCGTCGAAGATCTAGAAAAATCATTGGATGAATGGATAAAATATCTATCCGACGCCAACGAACCTTATCCTGTCTGGTTCAGATACTATGTTTTTCGGAATATCCTCGATTTAGGCGACTATGACAAGGATAAGGGCGAATTTACCAAACGTTCCGAAGGAACAATCCGTCTTTTCCCAGAAGTAGATCGTGGGGCTCTCGGCTATGTTCAAGAAAGGATGGAAGCCTCTAAAGATCCGGAAATACTCGAACATTTACGAAAAGCTCAAAGAACATTAGATACTCCCGAAGACCAACTTATCACCAAGGAAATGGCAACTAATTTTGCCAAACTCTCATTTGCTAAACAATACGCCGAAGGTATCAAACAAGCAGGAGAGATAACTTTGGAGATGAGAGAAGAAACAAAGGGCAAATGGGTAAAATATCAAAAAGGAACCGATCCTACAGCATTGTGGGCCTCTCTTCAGAACAAGGGAACCGCTTGGTGTACTAAGGGATTTGCTACAGCCGCCACTCAATTAGAAGGCGGCGATTTTTATGTTTATTACACATTGGACAGACAAGGCAAACCAGCTATTCCAAGAATTGCCATCCGAATGCAGGAAGATAGTATCGGTGAAGTTCGGGGAGTGGCCGATAATGATCAGAATCTCGAAGGTAATATGGCCGATATCGCCGAGGAGAAAATGAAAAAGCTTCCCGGAGCTGATAGATACAAAAAAGCTTCGGCCGATATGAAACGCCTTACTATAATCGAGAAGAAAATCAACAAAGGCGAAAATCTTGCCAAAGACGAACTGGTCTTCCTTTATGAGATCGAAGGCCCTATTGTATATTTCGGTTATAACAAAGATCCACGCATTGAAGAACTGCGCGGCAAAAGAGACCCCAAAAAAGATGCACCGATAGTTTTGGATTGTAAGCCGGAAGAAATAGCCAGTTCCAAAGAAGATATCAATGGAGGCACTAAGGGCTATATCGGCAAGCTTGAGCCAGGCATCTTTGAGGCTCTGCCCGAAGGCATTGAAAATGTCTATACCGCTTTTCCCGAAGGCAAAATACTTAAAGAAACCGTTACTATCGGAGGCAAGACCGTCGAAGAACTCCTGGTAGAATTAAAAAAACAAAAAATAAATATTAGCCCTGATGCCGAAAGCATGCTTAAAAGCGACAAATTTATAGTTAGTGAAAGATCTGAAAACTTCACCCTTGTTCGTTTAAAAGTTAGAGACTTGGGATTTACAAGAGAACCGACGACAGATGAAATTTATGCAAAAGCCAAGTCTCTGGGATTAGAATTGTGTCCGGCTGAAGTTGGTCCTCATCTCCGTTTACAATATCAGGACCAGCCACTAGGAGAATGGTTTTATGTTGCCATGAAACAGCTTATCGCTCGTGGCGTCATTCCGAGCGTGTTCGAGCTTGGGCGCGATGACGATGGCCTCTGGCTCCGCAGCAGCCCCTGGGCGGATCCTGGCAGCCACTGGAATCTCGGCAGTGAGTTTGTCTTCGCTCTCCGCAAGTGATTTTGAGATTTTAAATTTAGTTTCTTGAACTTATTTTAGATTCTTTGATTCTTGCTAAAATTTGAGGTATTTGGTAAATTAAATGTATGAGATTATCAATAAAACAATATATAGATGAAACAGTTAGGAAGGATGCGAAAATTGGGTATGATAAGTCAGTTAAAGTATGGTATGGTATTCTTGATCATAAAACAGGCCTTGTGTTGTCACAAGCCGGATCTAGGCATGCGGTTAAAAAAGAGTTAGCGGAAATTTTGGAAGATTTTATAATTCTTTCTTTAAAGGAGGATAAGAAAGACAGATATAATGGGGCTAAGGCCTATAAAATACAGGGAGCTTATCGCTAAGCTTAGGAGACTTGGTTTGAGTGGTCCTTTTCCTGGCGGTAGACACCCGTATTTTCTATTTTCCGATGGAAGGACTGTTACGATACCAAATTTTCACGGTAAAGATATTACAGATCCACTTCTAAAAATAATAATTAAAAAATTAGGAATTACAGAGAGGGAATTCCTAGATTTATAAATGAACACACTATCATTCTCTTTATTAGCATCTCTTACCTCATTGGTTTATGGTGCTTTTTTAACTTGGCGAATATTAAAAAAGCCAATGGGTGACGAGAAGATGCAATCGATCCAGAAGGCGATCCAAGAAGGAGCCGAGACATATTTAATGAGACAGAACAAAACTGTACTCGCTGTCGGATTAGTTGCGGCGGCTTTACTCTATATTTGGTTTGGTAAAGTACTGGCCATTGGTTTTTTAATTGGGGCGATTGCATCCGCATTGGCCGGCTACGTCGGAATGATGGTTGCGGTCAGAACTAATTCTCGTGTCGCCGAAGAGGCAAAGAACGGTTTAGCACCGGCTTTCAGTCTTGGTTTTAGGGGGGGTGCGGTTACGGGCTTCTTTGTTGTTGGCTTGGCCCTTCTTTCGGTTACGCTATTTTATTGGTTGACCCACGATGTCAAAGCTCTTATTGGTCTTGGTTTCGGTTCATCCCTTATTTCTGTATTTGCTCGTTTGGGTGGAGGAATATTTACCAAAGGAGCTGATGTCGGTGCTGATCTGGTTGGAAAAGTTGAGGCCGGTATCCCCGAAGACGACCCTCGAAATCCTGCTGTTATTGCTGATAATGTAGGAGATAATGTGGGTGACTGTGCCGGCATGGCTGCGGATTTGTTTGAGACATATGTCGTCTCGGCAATTTCAGTTATGCTCCTGGGTAGCTTGCTTATTCCATCGGAAATCGGTTATACCGAACTTCCTTTATTGATCGGGGCGGCGGCGGTACTTGCTTCAATCGTCGGTTCTTTATTTGTTAAACTAACCCCCTTAAAAGACTCAGGGCGGGCGGGCGGTATTATGGGAGCCCTATATAGGGGATTAGCCATAACGACCACGGTTGTGGCAGGACTATTCTATTGGATGATAAATACTTTGCCCTATCTTAGAGATTTGGGGACGCTGTCTAATGGCTTGGTAACAAAAATGGATGTTTTCTGGGCGTTGATGGTGGGCGTGGCGGTAACGGCGTTGATGATGGTTATAACTGATTTTTATACTTCAAAAAAGTTCAAATCAGTCCAATCGATTGCCAAGTCTTCGACTACTGGTCATGGAACTAATATTATTACTGGTTTAGCCGTCTCAATGCAGTCAACAGCTTTACCAATAGTTGTTATTGGGGCTGGTATTTATTTTGCTTTTTATTTAATGGGGTTGTATGGCGTAGCTCTTGCAACAATGAGCATGCTTTCTCTGGCCGGGATGATTGTGGCGATAGATGCCTTTGGACCGATAACAGATAATGCCGGTGGCATAGCCGAAATGGCTGGATTGCCTGAGTCAGTCAGGGAGGTTACGGATGCTCTTGATGCGGTGGGTAATACAACCAAGGCAGTCACCAAGGGATATGCGATTGCTTCAGCAGGATTGGCGGCCTTAGTATTATTCAATGCTTATACTCAGGAGTTTGCCGCGTTAGGAGTAAATATATTTTTTGAACTAGCTGATGTTCGAGTCATTATTGGTTTATTCATCGGTGGAATGATGCCTTATCTTTTTGGTTCTCTGGCAATGGAAGCGGTTGGCCGAGCTGGTTCGGCAATAGTTGATGAGGTTCGTCGGCAGTTTAGAGAGAAGTCGGGCATAATGCAGGGAACAGATAAGCCAGATTATGGCACCGCCGTAGATATTGTTACCAAGGCGGCTCTAAAAGAAATGATTCTGCCCGCTCTTATTCCTATCGCTTTTCCAATCGCGGTTGGTTTCTTACTTGGGCCGCAGGCGTTAGGCGGTTTGCTGGTCGGTGTTATTATTACCGGTTTATTTGTCGCCATCTCGATGACTTCCGGTGGAGCGGCTTGGGACAATGCCAAGAAATATATTGAAGAAGGTAATTATGGTGGCAAGGGTTCTGAAGCTCACAAAGCCGCTGTAACTGGCGATACGGTAGGTGATCCATACAAAGATACGGCTGGTCCAGCAATCAATCCAATGATCAAGGTAGCTAATATCGTTGCCCTCTTAATCGCTAGATTTCTCGTTTAGATCTTACCAGGCAAGGCCTGTACAGGCCTTGCCTGGTAAGGCAGCAAGATTTTTAGTATAGTATTTGTGTGGGTGTGGCTGAGGACTCTAGGCACAGGACAGCAAATCCTGGACCAGCAGATGGAAGTTCTGCTCACCCACTCCATTCTAATTTAAAAACACCGAGGGCGGCCCTTGGTGTTTTTGGTTGATAACTAATTTAATTGTAATAGCTTTTCGTATCCTTCTTTGAAGATTTTTTTGATTTGTTCTTCTTCAGAGGGGGAGAATTTAGAGAGAACCATTTTGACGACGAAGTCATCTCGTTTCTTGTCTGATTGTTGGCGAGCCTTTTTGAGGCTAGTGGTGGCTAGACCAATTCTCAAGCGGTAGAATTTTTTGGTTTTGAGGGCTCGCATTATCGACTCAATTCCCTTATGTCCGCCAGAGTTTTTGTCAAAAGATATTTTTGTATTGCCAAAGGGAATGTCTAGATCATCCTGGATAATGACTAAGTCCATAGCGTGTAGTTTGTAGTATGTAGTAAGCTTTTTGACCACTTCACCCGATTTATTAACATAGGTTTGTGGCTTGGCGAGTATTGTAGTTTTGTTCTCAATTTTGCCTTTAGCAATC
>CAZCYM010000028.1:0-1738 GCA_964502945.1 uncultured Candidatus Saccharibacteria bacterium | reverse complement strand
CAGAGAATTTAGATTTTCATTTATCTCAAAATCGCTAAAGTCATTTTTCTTAGCGATATAATCCACCATCATAAACCCGACATTATGTCTGGTATTCTGGTACTTGTTCGCCTGCCTGCCGGCAGGCAGGTCAGGATTGCCGATGCCGATGATTAATTTAATAGCCATTAGCCAATTGTAGGATTTAGCTAGGATCCACTCAATATTGACTTTCATGTTAAGATCTGGTGTAGTTAGTGGGGAGGAGAGAAAAATGAAGAAAAACCTGCTTGTTCTTGCTTGTACCGTTGCCGTTGTTCTTTTTGGGATTGCTTGCGACAAGAATCCAATTGAACCAACCGTCACTACAATAATTGACACTGCGCATTCTCCGATTATGCTGAGTCCCGCGGTTCAGCATATGAAAGTAGGTGATACCGTTGAATTTACCGCTCAGGGAGGCGATGGATTTTACAAGTTTGATCTCTATGCTTCTAATCAGTTTGTAGTGGGTGGTGTAATAGATTGCTCTTGCATGTTCAACGCTATTTTCAATGGAAATAGTGCAAGATTGACCCTTGTTAGCCCCTCATGTACACAGTGGATCCTTAACAAGGTCAGTTTGAACGTCAGATCGCTCAACAACAAGGGTTGGCCAGGCGAAGCAATGATTGTTATTGACTGATACATCTCAACGCTGCTTTTCAGCGGCATTTTTTTTGGATTTAGAAAAGGGGTCAGACCCCTTTTCTTTTAAATTTAATCTGTTATTCTGGTAGGATATGCCAAGATCTCTAAGAGTAATCGAAAGCGATGCGATTTATCATGTTTTAAATCGTTCAAATGCTAAAGTCAAAATTTTTGAAACCGATAAAGATTATTTAGCTTTTGAAAGTGTATTATTTGAAGCAAAAGAAAAATATCCGATGAGAATATTATCTTATTGTATTATGCCAAATCATTGGCATTTTATTATGCAGCCAGAAAAAGAAAATGACCTCTCAATATTTATACGCTGGCTTACTCAAACCCATACTCAACGCTGGTTAGCTTACAGAGAGATGATAGGGCAAGGACATCTTTATCAGGGTAGATATAAATCTTTTCCAATACAGGAGGATGAGCATTTTTTAAATGTGTGCAGATATGTAGAGCGGAATGCTTTAAGAGCAAAATTAGTACAAAAAGCAGAGGATTGGCGATGGGGAAGTGCGTGGATTAGAGAACACGGCTCATTAAAACAAAAAAATCTTCTTTCCCCGTGGCCTGTGTCTATGCCCGACGGGTACCAAAGTTTACTCAATACTAATCTGTATTATGAAGAAGAAGAACTTGCCGATATTCGTTTATCGTTAAATCGAGGACGTCCCTTTGGAGATTCACAATGGCTTAATAAAATAATAGGCAAATTTAACTTATTTTCTACGTTAAAACCAAGGGGTCGTCCAAGAAAAGGTCCAAGAAAAGGGGTCTGACCCCTTTTCGGAGTTGGAATATATTAAAAATCGTGCTAATATATCGAAATGCCTAACGAACAGGACGTGCTAAATTCAATAAATGCCAATCCCAATGATGGTTACCGTCCGAACAACAAAAGATCAGAGGATGGTGATGACAATTACAGCAAAAAGGCAGAAGTTTTGGTCTTCATCTGGGAGACTATTAAGATAGTATCCATCTCCCTTGCTATAATCATTCCAATCAGGTATTATCTAGTCCAGCCATTCTTTGTTAAGGGGGCTTCCATGGAGCAGAATTT
>CAZCYM010000027.1:2386-9307 GCA_964502945.1 uncultured Candidatus Saccharibacteria bacterium | reverse complement strand
CCACATTTCTATTAAACGATGCCGATGCGTCGGTAAAGGGAGAATGGTGGCTTCGAGAACATAAAAAGTTTAAAGATATAGTTTATTTAACTCTAAGTACTGGTGTTGGTAGCGGTATATTGAAGAACAACCAATTGCTCAAGGAAAAGTTAGAATTAGGTCATCAACCATTAGCTATCGAGGGGGCGCAAAGGTTGTGTAGCTGCGGGGAATCAAACCATGCCGAAGCATTCTTGGGAACAAAAGGTTTATCAAAAACATATTCAGATGTTTTTGAAATAAAAATAGACCTAAAACCGGAAGAACAGCATTTAATTTCTCCGAGGATGAGAAAGGGTGTGGCCAATAGGGATACAAAATGGATGACAGTTCAGGAAACATACGCCAGTCATTTAGCAATCTTTCTAAAGAATACTTTTCTCGATTTTCGTCCAGAACTCATTATTCTTGGTGGAGGAATTATTTTTGGCAATAAGCCCCTGCTTGACCAGACAAAAGATAAACTCAAGCAATTAATACCAGATGAAGTAATCAATATTGAGCTTGCCCAATCGGGAGATAATGTTAATTTAGGAGCAGCTAAATATGCTCTTGAGAAGATGACTAAATGAGCTACTTAAAAATTGTCTGCGGCGTTCTTATCTGGGCCGTAATCAACGGCCTGATTATAAAAGATGCTGGAAGCGTTGTTGCTCCGACTGTCTTGGGGGCGCTCATGTCTTTAGTGGGGATAATTCTTTTTCTGCCATACTTACTGCTTAATCCTTGGCCGAAATTAAGTAAAAAGCAAAAAATATTTCTTTTTGGCTTGGGCCTATCAGCTGCCATTAATAATAGCTTTTTCTATACTGCCTTAGCCATGAGTGATGCAAAAGTTTCAAGTGTTGCTTTGATCCACTATTTTGCATCGATATTGGCAGTTCTATGGGTAGTATTTCTCCCGAAATTTAAGGAACGAATGGATGCTGCCAGCATAATTGCCGTTTCGTTAGGTATCATTGGGCTCATAGTTATGACCGGATCAACTTTGTTGGAGCATAAGCTGTGGCTTTATTTTGCACTCTTATCGGCATTTTTTTACAGTCTCGAGATAGTTTTCTCAAGACAGTCTTCCTTGAGCGAAGTAAGTCCATACATTTCTGCCTTCACTAAACTTGGCTTCCAGCTCCTGATAATGCCCATCGTAGGATTGTACCTGGATCATTCTTTCTATATACCGGCAAACCAGTATGCATATATAGGTTTCGCGGGTGTATTACTTTTTATTTCTTTTATTCTGGTATTCTCGGGCTTGAAACAAGTACCGGTAAAGCATTTCTCTGCATTAGGATATTTAGACAGACTGGGTGCTGTGGCCATTGCAAGATTTTGGTGGAAAGAGAGTTTTGGATTAAATATCTGGATAGGCGGATTACTGATTTTACTGGCGGAACTGCCGTTACTATTCAAAAACAAAAAAGACGCTTAATGCGTCTTTTACCCGGTAGTAGAAGTTCCGATTGCCTGCTTTTTGCAGGCTTTTTATTTAACTTCGGAACTTTCACTGCCGGGTTTAATTTTGCTCCGCGAGTAGTTCCTTGTGCTTTTCTAATAACTCCTTCTTGATAGTGTGTGTCTTTATAATTTCCCCATAGGTCAGAGCGCTTGGCCTCAATTCTCTATTTAGATTATTTTCTTTATCAATAGCAATAAGACCCATTTGAGAAAAAACGCCATCCCACTCCCAAGTATCGGTCAAAGCCCAGTATTGGTAGCCGGTAATATTAACTCCATCTCTCATGGCATCACTAATGGCTTTTAGGTGGATGACCAAGAATTCTTCTCTGAATCTATCTTCCGGATCGCTTAGACCATTTTCAGTAATCACTATTGGTAAACCAAAATCTTTGAACTTCATTACGAGATCATAGAGGGCTTTAGGGTAAAATTCTTTCGGTCTGTCGCCTTGTTTTCTTTCAAGGGGCATCTCCCATTGGATAGCAAACGGTTTCTCTTGGGTCAGCCATGCCTTAGGTATACTCATTCGTTTAACAGAGTCCCAGAATGAAATATGGAGTGTCAGTTTTACTCGTCCATAATAATTAAGGCCGATAAAATCTCGGTCGGTTTTACCAACGGCATAGTCAAAGCCCAGAGTATCTAAGGCAGTACTAACATTATAGGCAATTTGATCTAGTGGAGACTCTGGATTGTGAGGATAAAATTGACCTGGTGCTGAGGCATAGCTAACCATAACCTTAGCACCCAGAATGCTATGAATGGTCCTATAGGCTAACCGATGAATATCAATTAGGTTCGAAGCTACCTTCAAGGCTCTCTGGACCCCTTCCTGGTCTTGGATATTTTTTATCGGCTTGTTAGGTGGCCAATTGCCTTTGGTATAAGGTAGGAGCATAACCTGCGGCTCATTAAATGTCAGCCACCATTTTACTTTCAAGGACAGACCAATTTCTTTTGCTACTACTTGAGCATACCTTGAATAATAAAAAGCCGCTTCAGGACTTTCCCATCCACCCTTTTCAGCAAACCATAAAGGCAGAGTAAAATGATTAAGACATATCATCGGCTCTATGCCACGACTTTTCATATAAAGAAAAACTTCTTTATATTTCTCTATGGCATAGCGATCAAATTTGCCTTCTTCCGGTTCAATGCGAGCCCACTCAAGGGAAAGACGATGGACTTGATCGTTAAATTGTCCGGCAAGGTCAAAATCTTCCTTATAACGATTTAGAAAATCAGTTCCCGCACCCGGTCCAACAAATGACTTAGGGTCATTTTCATCACGGCACCTTCTTTGAAATTTAACGCACTCATCAATATATAACTTCCAATCAGACAAACCATTACCACCGGTGGTTTGAAAATCGGATGAAGCAGTTCCAAAAAAGAAATTTTTAGGAAATGTAACATCTTCGAAAGCAATATCTTTAGGAAGAGATTTGTCCTGTTTATTGGAAACTGGTGGGGATTCTGCTGGCTGACTATGGTCAATTTTATTTTTTTCTAATAAAAGAGAGAACATGGTGACGGATACCCAAACAATAAAAGCAAAAAGCGCCAATCTAAAAATAATCCACTTCCACACAGTAGCTCCTTGTAAAAGAACCTACTCCAGTTTCGATCCGAGAAAATCAGGATGCCCGTTGAGAAACGATTGGGCATCCATTTCTTTCCCGCCCTCAAGCTGGATTTGCTTGAGTATTAGATAACATGTTTTCGTAGCAACAGCAATTTCGCTATCGACAATTGAAACAATCCCGGGCTTCAACCCAACGACTTGCGATGTCGTCGGGTTAGCTGTTTTGATGTTTAAAATTTTACTTTTCCAAGTAGTCCAAGTTCCTGGTTCAGGATTAAGGGCCCTAACCTGATTATATATTTCTTCAGCAGTTCTTCTCCAGTTAATTTTACCGTCTTGGCGTTGAAATTTTCTGGAATAAGTTGCCTGATCATGGTTTTGTTCAACTGGTTCAAGCTCTTTTTTTAAATATTTGGGTAGAATCTCAATCAACAGCTTGCCCCCCAATTCAAAAATTTCTTTAGCTATTTCTTCGTTATATTTTGTCTTTGGAATTTTATACTTTATACTGGCTAAAATCGGCCCATGGTCCACTTCCTGATCCAAGATCATTACTGAAGCTCCTGTCTCTGTTTCGCCATTAAGAATAGCCGTTTGAACAGGAGATGGTCCTCTATATTTCGGCAGTACTGAAGGATGTACATTTACAAAACCATAACGCGGTATGCTCATATAAGAAGAGGGGATAATCTTGCCATAAGCGGCAACGATGCACAAATCTGGATTTAGCATTTTAAATTGTTCAAGAATATCGTCGTCTTTCTTTAATGAAGCCGGCTTAAATACTTTGATTCCATGTTTTTGAGCCTCAATTTCAATCTGACCACCGCCAGTAAAAATAGCGAGGATAGCGTAACCATCGAGAAGTAGTTGTTCTAATACTGGTAGGGCAAAGCTCGAAGTGCCAAAAAAAATTATATTTATATTTTTTTTAGATTTTAGTATTTGCTCACTGGACATTGTTTAGAGATTAGAAATTAGGATTTAGAAATTTTGGTATTACGGTTTCTGATCGTAAGACCATTAAGATGGTCCGTCTCATGCTGTAATACCCGGGCCAGAAAACCTCGGGCCTTTATTTTTTTCTTCTCTCCATTTTCGTTAATAAATTTTATTTTTATTTTTTTAGGACGCTGGATCTGAACAAAATATTCTGGAATTGAAAGACAACCCTCCTCCATCTCATCCTGATCTTTAGAATATTCGGTTATTTCGGGATTTAAATAAACATCAGGCACTCCGAACTCGGTTGCTAACATTGGCTCAATAATAAAGATGCTTAGGTCTTTGCCTATTTGGTTGGCCGCCAATCCAACGCCTTGTTTATCTTTCATTGTTTCTTTCATGGCCAAAATCAGCTCCCTAAAAGAACCGTTTTTAATATCGTCTAGTAAAACCGGCTTTATCTTAGTGTTTAATATTTTATTTGGAAGTTTGGTTATTTCCATATTTATCACTATACACTAGTCACTAAACACTAGCCACTTCTTAGAGTATTGAGCGTGGGTCAATATCTATCGACCAATTTGAGGGAACAAAACGGATTATCTCATCGATCCGAAGCTCGGGCGAAAATTTTAAAATTATATTATAAATATATCGGTTTTTCTCTTTTTCAATAAAGGCCGGAGAAGAACCAAGAATTTTAACTCTATCTTCTAACTTTTTCTGAACAAGAACCATCTTTAATTTTTCGTCCAATATTCTAGCTTCGTAACTAGCTTTATTTTTATCGAACGCCGAAAAAGATAATTTTACCAATCTGGCAAAAGGCGGGTACATAAATAATTTTCGAGCCCTAAGCTCGCTATCATAAAATACTCCAAAATTTCTAGAAGTTAGCAGACTGATTATGGCACCTTCCGGATTAAATGTTTGAATCATAACTTTTTCCGGTTCAAAATCCAGAAGCTTCTCAAATTGGATGAGCACTTCTTCTTCGGTTCTGAAATCAGGATTAGTTGTTAGACTATCTAAATTGGCAATGCCAATCATATCAAATTTTAGGTTAAACCTATAGCTGAATATGGCTTGAGTGGCAATACAGATAAACGATTCGGACTCAGACATTTCTGTCATAAGATCTGACTCCTGTTTTGGTTTCCGTATAGAACTAGCGTCTAGCATAAATACTGGCTTGCTGATATTTATATCTTTCAACAATAAATCAAGCTCGTTTTTTATTTTTTCGCTACCGGCAAACCCGCCACCTTTTAATTTATAGCTGTAACAATTTGAACAATTTTCGGGAATTTTCTGACTAAAAGAACACCGATGACAGATGAGTAGATGTTCGGGTATCTTATGAAGCCGTAAAGCAATGGAGCAGTGGGGGCACCTAAAGTAAAAACCGCAATTTTCGCAAATCATATAACCCGAGAACCCTTTTCTTGTAGAAAAAAGGAGGATTTTTTTATTATCAGCAATATGCCCACTGATAAGGCTCTTCAGGTTTCGACTAAAAATTGAGAAATTACCATTCTTTATTTCTAATGACATATCCTCAATTTTTATGTCTATTTTAGGAATAGTTTTCTTATCCTCTAGCTTATAAAGATTATTTTTTGAAAAAAAGTAGCTTGTAACATCTGATATTTGTGAAATAAATAACATATCCGCAGAGTAAAGTTCGGCTATTTTTAGTGCAAGATCGCGAGTATTATACTTGGGAGACATATCAGATTTATAAGCCACATTAGACGGATCTTCCGTTATTACTAAACCAAGATTAGAGAATGGAGCAAAAAGAGCTTGTCGGGTACCAACAATAACTTCGACATTTCCGGAAGAAATTTTTAACCAATCTTTGTAGTTTTGTTTTACTCCAATCTTGCCATAGATGAGGGCGGTCTCGTAATAACCGGCTAGAATATCATAAAAATATTTTGCAATCGAAATCTCCGGAACAATTATCAGAACCTGCTGACCACGACTGATGACTTTAGAAATCCTGGATTTTAACTCATCAATTATTTTTTTTGCATTGATTAATAGCAATCTAGGGGTAGTAGATTCATTATCTTTAACTTCTATTTTTGGATATGAAAACGGGTATTTGGGATTTAGAAAAAATTGAGGCAATAACGTCTTAAAAGATAAGCCGGGGGAAGTATAATAATTTTTTGATAGCCAGGATGCTATTTTGAATTGAATATCAGTTAACTTAGGATCCTCGTTAATTATCGACGATACTTTTTTTAATTGGAAATCAGATTTTTTTAGGGATATCTTCCTATCCTCGATCGGGAAAGATGATACTACAACAGCCGGTACTTTACGATTGCCTATTAACACTTCCACAATTGAACCCCGGATCAGTGTTTTATTAAAAAAGTAACTCAATAACTGAGGAACTTGAGGGGGGAGAGTGATTAGAGGAATAACCTCGATTATATGCATCTGTTATATAAGCATAGTATCTCTAAAAGGTGATTAGCAAAAATTTGACAATCATATATTTTAGGTGTATAATTAGGCAAGGAGGCTAGTTATGAGAAGTATCTTTTGGATAACTCTTTGCTTTTTGTTCATGATGGCGGTATCTGTCACTGTCGGGTGGGCAGAGGAGCCCCCGATTTCACTCAAGGTGGAGCCCCAAAGCTCCTATGTCTCGAGGGATGAAAGGGCCTACCGTCGCGTAATAATACATATCCCGCGCCATGAGAATAACAGAAATATTCGCTTGGACTGGGACTCAGCGAATGGAGAGGCTGGGGCAACCGAAAGACAGCTTGCGGGCAATAACAGCCCGTACATTATTGAGGGGGCTTCACTATTCGGAAAAACAGGCGGTCTCATGCTTCCAGCCGGGAAGTATATCATTCGAGTTACCCTGACCC
>CAZCYM010000027.1:0-2376 GCA_964502945.1 uncultured Candidatus Saccharibacteria bacterium | reverse complement strand
TACCCTTCCGCGAGGGAGGAAAAATTTTTCAGCCACCGTAGATACAAGCGTAATTTTAGCAGGGGAGGGATTCTAGTATGATTGATGTTGAGAATTGAACCCCTCCTTAGCCGCATGCATACGCATGAGGATTAAGGAGGGGTTTTGTCGTTCCAGGAAGTAGAGGTTTGAGTTGCTTACGGCTTTACAATTTACAAAGTAAATTGTATCTCGAACTTTCACTTCCTGGCGTTGTTAAGGGGAAAATTTTAATGTAAAATGAGGAAGTTACCTAATATTAAAATCATGATAAGAGTTAGAATTGCCCCATCACCAACAGGAAATCTGCACATAGGAACCGTTCAATCGGCTTTATATAACTGGCTTTTTGTGCGAAAAAATGGTGGCCAATTTTTACTTAGGATAGAAGATACTGATAAGGAGCGCTCGACGAAAGAATATGAAAAAAATATATATGAAGTTTTAGAGTGGCTCAGTATCAAGTGGGACGAAAAACCGGTTATTCAAAGCGAGAACTTATCACACCATCAAGAGATGCTCGAGAAATTAGTAATTGAAGGTAAGGCATTCTATTGCCACCACACCAAAGAAGAACTGGAAAAAGAGCGTAAAACCCAGGAGAGGCAAAAAATGGCTCCATTACATATATGTGGCCACAAACAAGAATCAAAAGGCAAGGAGATTGGCGGTATTATTCGCTTAGCAGTAAATAATAAGTCGGAGCGTATAATATCATTTGATGATCTGATCCGTGGTAGATTAGAATTCAAAGAAAGTCTCTTGGGTGATTTTGCTATTGCCAGAGGTCTTAACGATCCCTTATATCATTTTGCCGTAGTGGTGGATGATGCAGATATGAATATTACACATGTATTGCGTGGCGAGGACCATATTTCAAATACTCCAAAACAAATCTTGATATATGAAGCCCTCGCTTTAAGTGTCCCGCGATTCGGCCATTTACCTCTTATACTTGCACCCGACAGATCTAAACTTTCAAAACGTCATGGGGATACATCGGCCTTAGAATACAAAAAAAATTATTTACCGGAGGCATTGGTAAATTTTTTAGGATCACTAAGTTATACCTTCTCTAAAGAAATAATTTCAAAAGAGGAGATGGCCAAAGAATTTGAAATTAAAAAAGTTCATAAGTCAGGGGCGGTATTTGATATTAAAAAATTAAATTGGATAAATTCGCAATATATAAAACAGCTGCCTTCGGCAGAGTTTAAAAATTTAATAAATTTAAATATTCCCGATGAAGCCATTTCGCTCATAACCGAAAGACTAGAAAAATTCAGCGATGTCCAGAATTTTACATATCTATGGAAAAGTCCAGAGTATGACAAAGAATTACTGAAATGGAAAAAATCCGACCTAGAAACATCATTAAAAACCCTTGCTGAAGTTAGAAAATTAATAGAAGAATTTAAT
Source organism: uncultured Candidatus Saccharibacteria bacterium (assembly GCA_964502945.1). GTDB lineage: Bacteria > Patescibacteriota > Minisyncoccia > 2-02-FULL-40-12 > GWA2-44-9 > 2-01-FULL-39-28. Next base: position 939 of record CAZCYM010000027.1, on the reverse strand, counting down.
TTTGAAAAAGGAAAAGATGAGTTACGAAAAATACTTGATGATTTTTCTGCTATGGTAGGGGATAGGGGCTTAGCTTATTGGCCTCTTCGTGCCGCAATAACTGGCCAAGAAAAATCTCCCGATCCGGTTGATATTATATTTGCCATCGGAAAAGAAAAAACCCTAGAAAGAATCGATTTTGCCATCAAATAAATTGAATGAAGAAGTTTATAATAATTTTTCTTTTTATTACATGCTACATACTACTGGCTACCAGCTTGGCTTCTGCTCAAAATGAGGATGAACGGATTAGCCAGTTACGCCAACAAATAGAACAACTTGAAAAGGAAGCCGAACGATATAGAGATAACATTGCCAGCGAGCAAACTAAAGCCAAGTCTTTGCAAGGTGAGATTGGTATTCTTAATAATCAGATCAAGAAACTCCAAACCAACATAAACATCACGTCAAAGAATATAGATAAGACGAAGATAGAAATAGAGGGGCTTGATGGAAATATTTTTGATACTCAAGAAAAAATTAGTTATAAAAAAAATACTATCGGTCAGCTAATCCTTGATGTTTATAAACAAGACAATGAAAATCTTCTTCTGGTTTTACTGAAGAACCCTAATATCTCTAACTTCTTTACAAAAACTCAAGCAACGGCAAATTTGAGTACAACTCTTTTGGGACTTATCTCGGAACTCAGAGAGGAAAAAGAAAATCTCGAAGATCAAAAATCTGAATCGGAAAACAAAAAACAAAATCTGGAAGCCCTTAATCAGCAACAAAGACAGCAAAATAACTCTCTTACTCAAACAAAATCAGGGAAAAATCAACTTCTTACTCAGACTAAGGGTCAAGAAGTGGCTTATCAAAAAAGATTAGCCGAAATCGAGCATCAACAAACGCTATTCTTCACGGAATTAAAAGAACTGGAAACTAGAATTATTCAAG
>CAZCYM010000026.1:0-9513 GCA_964502945.1 uncultured Candidatus Saccharibacteria bacterium | reverse complement strand
TAGCTTCATAGCCGGTTTCTTCGAGCAGTTCACGTCTGGCCGTATCTTCTGCGGACTCTCCTTGTTCAGGATGGCCACCCGGAAATTCCATTATAAAACAATTTGACCCATGACGAAATTGTTCGCCATAAACAACTTCTCCATTCTCTGTAATCGGAAATACGACCGATGCATTGGTTATATTCTCGCCGACTCCACCAACGGAGTTCCAGAGATAAAAATCTTTCTCGCTTCCGTCTGGGTAGCGGAACAAAGCTTTTAGTACGCGCTTTCCATATTTTTTCCAGACTGTTTCAACTGATCCAGGTATTAATTCGGGGGTCTTTCCATTCATCTCATCGCTCCATCAGGCTGATTTTAAAATACCTCCTTGAGCATATACTAAATAAAATGAAAGTCAAGGGGCTAAGGCAGGGTTCTTCGTATCGCTTCTATTATTTTAGTCGTTGATATATTCTCAAATTTTGGAGGGCACCAGCGTTTAAGAATCACCATTTTTATGCCGTATGTTTTTGCGAGTTTCTTTCTGTCCGGAATGCTAAAAGCATCTGCGTTAACAACCCAAACATCGGGTCTAAGTTGTTTTAAAACTTTTTCTATTGAGTAAAATATATGTTTTTTTGTAGTGTATCTTTCTCCTATGAAACAGTAATCAACTGGCTTTAAGGAGCTAACCATTTTTAGGCGAACATGTTGATTTAAAATCGGTCGGTCGTTTCCTTTGTTGTTTTTAATGTCGATGTCTGGTCCTACGCTCACAACGAGAATGTCTCCTAATTTTTTACAATCTTCAAAGAAAATAGCGTGGCCAGCGTGGACCAAATCAAAAGATCCCGAGCAAAAAACTATTTTATTGCTTGAGTGTTTTTCCCTTATTTTTCCAAGATTTTTTCCGGATATCGACGACATAAAGCTAATGACGTCACAATATCAGAAAATGTCAAAAAGTTCAAACAAAAAAAGCCGCGTGGCGGCTTTCTAAATAATTCCCCATTTATCAATGTGATTTGAAGTAACATCTTTAAATTTAGTTACAAGTTGATCATGAATTATTGGATTTGCGGCAAGGACGGATTTATTTCCCAATCGCCATGGTGTGAGAGCTAAATTAGTAACTTTTGCCCCGGCACCTTCTAGGATTACTGCCGAAGCGGCAATATCCTCGTCTTCTGCTGAAGTAAAAAGACTTGCTTCTAATCTTCCATCAGCTACAAAACACAACGATGCGGTACCGCAGGCAAAACCAACGTCGGTCATAATAGAGGGTGACTCCACTGCTTTTAACAAAAATGGCAGGTGGCTTAATCTGAACTCTTCTTTACCCGGTATCTCTTTACCGCCTCCGAAGACCATGATTGATTTATTGAGCTTTTCTACTGGGCTAACTTTGATGACCTTGTTGTTCAATCGCGAAGATTCACCCAGAGCTCCAGTATATAGGTAGTCTTTAAGAGGCATGTAGACTACACCTAGAACTGGCGTCGAATCAATACAAAGAGCACGAGAAAATGCAAAGCCATCAAAAAATCGTCTTGTATATCCAATGGTTCCATCTAATTCATCATCAACCCAAGTGAATGGGCTCTTGGTTTTATGGTCTTCCGATTCTTCAGAATGGATATTGTAGTCCGGATACGTTTTGGCTAGCTGTTCTCGTAACATTTCCGAAACTCTGGTATCGGCCTCTACTCTGAAGTGAACTCTTCCAGTCCACTCAATATCATGATTCGAGTTGTACAACTCCATGTGTATTTTTCCGGCGGCCCTAGCCGTTGATATTGCAAATTCCATAAATTCCTTTTTTCTACTTTGAAATTCAATCAGAGCTTCTTTATTCATCGGGCACCAGTCCTTGTAAATGATCTTGCAATATAATAATATTTCCCGTAGCTTTTGTCAATTGACTTTTTAAGCTAGTAAGTTATGATTTATTATAATTTTATGTCCATCATCCATAAAAAATTTATAAAACCACGCCTTCCCAGAATAGTAGTTACTGGTCCGCCCGGTTCCGGTAAAACATCAATTGTCAATATGTTCCGGGATGAATTTTCCCGCGTTATCCAGTGTGTTCCAGAAGTGGCTACTTTAGCGATTGTTGGTCTAGGTGTAACACCAGATAAACCAGAGAACAAGGTTGTCTATAAAAGTGTTTTTCTTCACCTTCTCTACAAGCTTCAAATACTCGTTGATCATATATCGGAAGAGGTTGCGCGAGATATGGGCCGAAAGGTTGTCCTAATGGACAAAACGCTTGTTGATGTTGTGGGTCATCTTCCTGGTAAAAATAAAGAATATAAAGAACTTTTTCATACTACCGTTGAAAAAGATTATAAGAACTATGACTTGGTGTTGTTCTTAGAGCTTCCAACTAGGAAGGTATTCAATGAGATTCGTAAAAATAATCCGGCACGAAGCGAGAACTACGAAGCCTCCAAGCGCAACGGAATTCTGTATAAAAAAGCTTGGCAAGGTCATCCAAATATTAAATATATTAACAATGACTCTGGTTGGGATGGCAAAGTAGCACAAGCTCGACTGGCCGTCAGTGAGTTTTTAAAAGAAACAAAAAAGACCTCCTGAATGAGGAGGTCATAGGTTAGTAAATTCATGGGGTCTTATAATCGGAAATCCCTTGATCAATTCTTTAATTCCTTCCTGTAGGGATGTTCGTGGCTTAAAGCCAGTCGCTTCAATCTTATCATTGCTGACAATATAGTTACGCTGATCGGGATCTCTCCGGTTCTCATTCTCATATATTCTCAATGATGGGATTTGCTTTTTAATTTCCTCACACAATTCTAGTTTACTTAAATTGGCATCGCTTAGACCGAGGTTATATACCTGTCCTTTCATTCGGTCAAAATTTACCATGCAATGGATGAATGCTCTGGCCACATCTCTGACGTGAATGTAGTTTCTCTTGAAATGTTTTTCGGATAATTCGATATATCCTTGATTAAGGGCCGTGTAAACAAAATCATTAACCAATAGATCTCGGCGCATTCTTGGGCTGATTCCGAATACGGTAGCTAGTCTTAAAACTATTGAACTGCTGTTTTCAAGAACTGTTTTTTCGGCGGTAACTTTTAATTGTCCGTACAAAGAAACAGGATTCAGAGGAGATTCTTCGGTGCAGTGAATTCCTTTCTGACCGATACCATAACCACTATTGGTATTGGGAAAAATAATTTTAGATTCTGCTCTTCCCGTTAATAGTTTGATGGCCTCTAGGTTTATTGTTCTTGCGGCCACAGGATCTCTATCACAAGCTTCCGCTCCTACGATACAAGCTAATGGGAATACAAAGTTAATCGTTGCATATCTGTTGAAGATATGACTTATTAGCGATTTATCTCTGACATCGCCTTTTATGATGGTAATCTTTTTATGATAACAACAATCAAGAAGGGATCTCTGGTTATACATGAAGTTGTCTAATACAATGACTTCATGGCCCTTCGACAAAAGCATTGGCACCAATACAGAGCCAATATATCCCGCTCCGCCAGTTACTAGAATTCTCATCTTAGCCCCCATCTCTTTTTGAAAGAATCGGACTTGTTACCGGCCAGACAATGTTAAAACGCGGGTCATTCCACTTTACTACAAACTGGTTATCCATACCCACATAGCCCACAGATTGACCATAATGGAAGTCAGCCGAATCAGTGAGGACTAAATGACCGATCCCAAATTTTGGCGGTACCAAAATTTGAAGACCATCATTAGGGACGAGCATAAATGATTCCCATTTGCCGTATTGAGATGACAATTGGTCATAATTTAGAACTACGAAGTAAACATTGCCATGGTGACAAGATGCCAGCTTCCAGTTCTGGGAGTCTCCATGTAAACCCCGCAGGACATTTCTATGCGATGAGGCAGAATTATGCTCGACCATTTCCGGAATCCCACATTCGAGATACAGCTTTTTGTTATAACCTTCTCTGTAAAAACCTCTATGATCATGATGTATTTCACATTTAACTGTAAGAACACCATCCAGCGTTGTTTTTGAAACAGTAATCATCCACAACCCTGTTATTTAAAAGTGCATAGTGATATATATAAATTAAAGAATCATTAGTGTCAATCAATCAAATAAAAAAACAGCATTTCTGCTGTCTTACATTTGGGCTTTACATTGTTTAATTAACTCGATTATTTTTTCGTGCAGGATGCCATTACTAGCCACAAATCCATTTAACTTTTGATCGTATCTTTGTTCGTTACCGTATATATCAGTTACCTTACCGCCCGCTTCTTCAACTATTACTTTTACTGCGGCGCCATCCCAAGGTTTGTTATAGCCGTAGATAGTTGCTACAAATTCTCCGGCCGCCACAAGTAGGCTTGGATAAATTGCGGTATAAAAATTTGGAGCGTAAGCCTGCTCTTTAATTACCCGCTCTCTTAATCTAAGAAGGGTTATATCTGTGTCTGTATCCACGTTAATCAAAGCTTTTTTTAGGCTCTGTGCTGTAGAAACTGTTATTGGTCGTCCATTTAAAAACGCACCCTTGCCTTTTTCTGCTGCGGCAATTCGATTCAATATCGGGTCGCAGATAACACCGAGGATACTTTCTCCATTTTTTGCAAAAGCGAGCGAGAAGGCAAATGTCGGATAGCCATGAGAGAAGCCGGTTGTACCATCAATTGGGTCTCCAACCCACACATATTCCCGATTGCCCGATAAATCTTCACCTTCTTCTGTCAAAATGCCATGGGCTGGAAACGTATTTTTTATGGAATCAACGATGAGGCGGTTTATTGCTAAATCAGTTTCCGTTAGCGGGGTGTTGTCAGATTTCCATTCTTTTTTCATTCCTAATACAAAGTTTGTTCTTATGATTTCTCCGGCTTTCTCGGCAATCTCAATAGCGAATTTTCTGTATTCGTTAGTCATACGGACCCCCCCAGTTTTTAAAGAGATGCAAGATTTTATAATAATTTTCTTAGATAGTCAAGGTTGCCCTTACCAATAAAATACTCTATCATCTTTAATAGAAATTTAAAAATGGGGCTAGATGTGGAGAAAGATGCTCGTATCTATGTTGCCGGCCATCGAGGACTTGCCGGATCGGCCATAGTTCGTATTTTAAAGGCTCGGAATTATTCTAATATAATTATACGAACTCGAGCAGAATTGGACCTTGTGAATCAGGAAAAAGTAACGGAATTTTTTGCAAAAGAACAGCCCGAATATGTTTTCATGACAGCGGCGCGGGTAGGAAGCATGACTGCAAATTTGCGCTATCCCGGCTCATTTATTTTTGAGAATTTAGCCATTCAAAATAATATTATAAATTCTGCTCGTAGACTCGGAGTTAAGCGGCTTATTTTTTTCGGATCAAACTGTGCATACCCCAGAGAATGTCCTCAGCCGATAAAAGAGGAATATTTACTAACGGGGGTTCCGGAACCTACTAATGAGTCTTATGCCATCGCCAAGATTGCAGGCATTGAACTGTGTCGGAGTTTTAATAAAGAATTTGGAACTCAATTTATATCCTTAATTCCGGCGAGTTTATATGGCCCTAACGATCACTTTGGATCTGATCGTTCTCATATTATCCCAATGCTTATCGAAACAATACATCGGGCAAAATTAAACGGAGAGGCATCTGTAACCATACAAAGTAATTCAGGGAAAATACGTGAATTTCTTTATACGGATGATTTGGCTGATGCGGTCCTTACTATGGCCGCTAGGCCTTGGGAGAAATGTTTGGTTGGTGAGCGAGGTCACACATATAACGTAGGCAATCAAGCCCCAGTTTCTATGTCTGTCCTTGCTCAAACAGTTTGTGATGTTGTCGGATATAATGGTGACTTGCGTTGGAACGATGCTTTACCGCTAGGTATGCCTCAAAAAGTTTTATCTGCCGATAAGATGTCTCTCATGGGATGGAACGCGCTTACTTCATTGGAAAAGGGCATAGAGCTCACATATCGCTGGTATTGTAATCAATAAAACCACAGAATTTACTGTGGTTTTTTTTATTATCCATATCGTCAGATTATTGGTGGTAGTTCATTTTTCTTATCGCCAAGAATGTTGATATGATCGGTGATGCTTCGTATACTTGGCCGCTTTCAATAAGATTGAGCCAATCTGCCAATGGAATCAGAACTGTTCTCAAGAATTCCCCGTCATCTAATTTGGGCTGGTTGATAATTAGGGGGTCAGTTGGAACACCCCAAAAACCACAAGCTCGCATCGACATTTGTTGGGAGCCCAAAGGTGTACCCAAATCCTGTTCATTAGTAAGTGGCATGACTTTAGTCAACTGTATTCCAGTTTCTGCCTCAAATTCGTCTTTAGCTCTTTGAGCCAAACTTATGTCGCCTTCTTCAACCATTCCACCAGGTAAAATTAAACTGATTACCTCGGCTCCATGGCGAAAGCTGGCGGCTACGGGCAAGAGATTTCCCGGTAAAAGGGTAAAAACATGTGTTCCGGTATTTGAACGCCAGACGGGACGGAAATTAGCAAAAGGATGTTGGGCTGGATCTTCGAATATTCCCACCTCTATTTTAGGGCAAAATCGTTCGATTTCTTTTAGCTGTGTCGGATTTAAATTCCGTTTTCTATATTCTTCTAGGGACAGTGTTTCTATCTTCGGCCATGGCCTAATGCCCAGGTCTCTTAATAGTCTGAAAACATTGTGAGCTCTTACCACTGGAAATCCGTATCTTGTTTCCATTTTCTCCTCGATGAAAAAAGCTGATTATATAGTATATACTTATAGCAACGATGTCAATGTTAGATGTAATTTTGAGGAGAATAATAAATTACTTGAGTACCGGAATTATCAAACTTGAATGGGACATGGATGAATTTTTTAAAAATATTTTTAATCTTGGGTTGGGCATCCTCGGGAACATAAAAAAGTATAAATCCTCCTCCTCCGGCGCCCAATAACTTGCCCCCCAGAGCCCCGTTGTTCATTGCTCCCGCATACATCGCATCTATTTTGCTGTTAGTAATGTTATTGGCTAATTTTCTTTTTATATTCCAACTGGTATTAAGAAGTCTGCCGAAATCATCTAGGTTTTTGTCTTTTTGAGTTAAAATTGATAACCCCTCGTCAACCATGGCCAGCATATCTTTAAGGTAGTGTTTGTTTTGGTCGGTATTTTTTATCCAATGTTTTGCTATTTTAGTTCCGTCCCTGGAGAAATCAGTGAATATTAACATTAAATTATTCTGAAGTTGTTCAAGCCTTTCCGGCTGTATGGTGACCGGATTTACTATTATTTCTTGCGGACCACCAAACTCTATCTTATTTAAACCTCCAAAAGCGGCTGAAGTTTGATCTTGTGAACCAACATTTTCCCCAATTAATTTTTGTTCTACGTGAATAGCATCAAGGGCCAGCTCTCTTTTGGTTTTCATTTCTCCTTTTAAGGAGTACAGCGCATTCAACAAACCAACCGTAAAGGCAGAACTTGAACCGACGCCTGACATTTTTGGTAAGTCTCCAGCGTGATGCAATTCAATGCCGGTATTGGGCTTTACAAAATTTAAGCTCTCTCTGACCGACGGATGTTTTATTGACTCAATCTTTTTAGTTAGTTCTCGTTTCGAGTAATTTATTGCATATTTATGCCTGAAAAATGGAGGCAGATCCCGGCAATTTAAATAGCAGTACTTATTTATTGTGGTCGAAAGAACGGCTCCGCGTCCGTGCTTTTTATAATATGCCGGATAGTCAGTGCCTCCGCCATAAAATGATATTCTATAGGGTGTTCTAGTAATAATAATACAGTTACCAGTTGCTAACTCTCGTTTTGATATGCTTTTTAAGTTTTTGATAGGCACTCACTGTTTTTCTTTCTATGACTGGCGAGACCAGTCTTAAAAGTTCTTTTCCAATAATTCTATACTGACCACCGATTTTATTTGCGCGAATAAACCCTTTTTTAAGAAGGCGCTTTATGGTACTATTCGAAATCTTTAAAGCTTTTTGAGCTTCGGTGGTTGTGTAAACTTTGTTTGGGTCAAGTTCGTTCACAAGTTTAAGGTATCAAAAAGTGTCAAAAGGTGTCAATTGACTTTTCAACATATTGGGGTTGTATCTAATAAAAAAATCCAACTAGAGGTTGGATTTTTTTATTAGATGATTTAACTAGCTTGGTATCTGTGTTTTTTTAGACGTGGTGCTTAAATGCCTCATCAATCAGGGAGCATAATTCATGAATTATCATGATGTGGGCTTCTTGGATATGCTGGGTGCTTTGAGAGGGGACAATTAACATAAGATCGCACAAGTTTCCCATCTGTCCGCCGTCTCTGCCCAGTAATCCCACCGTTATCAATCCGTTCTCTTTCGCAGTGTTCATGGCGTGTATTAAGTTAAGAGAGTTGCCGCTTGTTGAGATACCAACGAATATGTCGCCTTGATGGCCGAGACCTTCTACTTGCCTTGAGAATACATGTTCATAGCCGAAGTCGTTTCCGATAGCGGTGGTGATTGAGGCATTAGTTGTTAGGGCTAAAACCGGGAGACCTTTTCGCTTGTGAATGAATTGTCCGGCTAATTCTGCGGCAAAATGCTGGGCGTCTGCAGCCGAACCGCCGTTTCCGGCGATAAGTATCTTTCTCTTACTTCTTAGGCAGGCAATCATGTAATTTCCTATTCTTTGAAGCTCGTTTAAAAATTGATCATCCGTTGCGATTTTTATCTTAGTTTTGATAGAGTCGATAATTGATTTCTTAATATTATTCATTTTTAATTTTTCACTTTAAATTTAAAATTCCAGAATAACTTATAAGTTATTCTGGCGGTACCATTCAATCGTTTCTTTTAGACCTTCTTTGAAATCTGTTTTTGCCTCAAAGCCAAATTCTTTTTTGGCGAGGATAGTATCAACCATTCTTCTGGGTTGGCCGTCGGGTTTTGATGAGTCCCAGCGAATTTCACCTTTAAAGTTCATTAGTTTGCATATGAGTTTAATTAAATCCTTTATTTTTATTTCTCTGCTAGCTCCTATATTGACCGGATCAGGTTTATTGTATTTTTCTGTAGCTAGAACTATGCCCTCGGCGCAATCATCGACGTATAGGAACTCTCTTGAAGCATTTCCGGTGCCCCAGATATCTATATGTTTTTGTCTGGCTTTTTGGGCTTCGGCCATTTTTTTAATTAAGGCCGGAATAACATGGGAGCTTTCCGGTTTAAAGTTATCTCCCGGGCCGTATAGATTAGTTGGCAGAAGAAATATTGAGTTGAAATTATATTGTTGGCGATAAGCTTGAGCTTGAACCAATAGCATTTTTTTGGCTAGGCCATAAGGAGCATTTGTTTCCTCGGGATAACCATCCCATAGGGAGGTTTCGCTAAACGGAGTTGGGGTGAATTTGGGGTAGCAGCAGACGGTGCCAATAGCGACAAATTTTTCGACCCTAGCGAGCTTGGCTGCTTCCATTAACTGGGCGCCCATTATTAAGTTATCATAAAAAAGTGATCCGGGATTTTCTTTGTTATATCCAATCCCGCCGACATT
>CAZCYM010000025.1:5074-9558 GCA_964502945.1 uncultured Candidatus Saccharibacteria bacterium | reverse complement strand
ATTGGTAGCCCTCTTATAGTTCCCAAAGTTTGGCCGGAGGTTGAACGGCCGGTTAAATCAATCGATCTGATTGATGAATTCTTATGTCTTGACGCCGGTAAAACAGCCAAGATAAATATTTATGGCTTAACTCAACTTTTGTCTGATGACACTAATTTAGCATCAAAGATTAAATCGCAAATTCCACAATGGACAAAATCCCGCCATAGAGCAAATATCTGGCAGGATTATATGAGATATGAATATCTTCCCTTTAGTTACATTAGATTTTTATTGCCCGAAGATTTAGAGAAGATAAAATCAGTTTATCCAAAACTAGGCAATAAAAATAATAGTGGCTGGAAAATTCCATTTAAAATTCCTGTTACCAGGGAACTTTTAGAGCTATTGGGAATTTTTGCGGCGGAAGGCTCGGTATCTATATCAAATAAGAAAAATGGATCATGCCGGATAACATTCAGCTTTGGCGCTCATGAACAGGAATTTATAAATTATGCCAGACATTTATTAGAATTTGTATTTCAATGCGAGATCGAGGAAAGCTATGCTCATGAAACGGCTCGAGTTCTTGTCATAAATTCATCCACTCTGGGGCTTATTTTTCGCAATGTGATTGGAACGGGTATGAATAGTGGCTCCAAAAAAGTGCCAGACTTAGTGTTTAATGTTGATTCAGAATTTAGGACTAGATTCGTGATCGGATATATGTCAGGTGATGGATATCCGACTAAGGGCTGGATTCAGCATTTGATTGTCGGCACGCTACCGTCGGAAGAAAATCGTGAAAAGTTTACTGCAGTCTCAAAGAGCAAGGAGATGATTAGTGGCTTGGCCTATTTGCTTTCAACGCTGGATAAAACTTATTCATATGGCGAGAGGAAGAGGCCGGCAAAACAAAGGTTTTTAACAGTAAATTATAAAGGTCGAACTAGGAGAACCGAACTGCATCCTCAAGAAATATCTTATTCTCTGGATTTTTATTGGAATACCGATTCTTCGTATATAAACTATCTGCCAGTCCAGGAGATTATTGAGAAAATATCATACAAACGACCCTATGCATTTAGTGTATCTTCTCTGGGAATAGAGAATGGCAAGGCCTTGAGATTATATAATGAAGGAAGATTAACTATTAATACTGCAGCTTTGAAGTTTATATCATCCGATCTTGGCGTTTTGCGGGTTAAAAAAATAGAAAAAATAATCTATGATCATCCTTGGGTTTATGATTTGTCTGTTCCTGATGGCGAAAATTTTATAGGCGGATTCTCTCCGGTCTGTTTTCATAACTCTCTCGACGAAGCGATGGCCGGTCATGCTAAGAATATTGAGGTGGCTCTTTTACCGGATAACAAGGTTCGGGTAATGGATGACGGGCGAGGTATTCCTACTGATCCGCACCCTAAACTTAAGAAATCTGCTTTGGAATTAGCGGCTACAACACTACATGCCGGAGGCAAGTTTGATAGCGGTGCCTATAAAGTTTCTGGCGGTCTTCATGGTGTAGGGTTATCTGTTGTGAATGCTCTTTCAACTTGGATGCGAGCCGAAGTCAATCGTAAGCCCGATATTTTTGCTCAAGAATATAAAATTGGTAAACCTCTTGGACCGGTTAAAAAAATTGGTAAGACAAATAAAACTGGTACCACCATTACTTTCCAACCCGATCCATCAATTTTTGCCACAATTGATTTTGATTTGACGACAATCCTAAACCACCTTCGTCAGCAAGCCTACTTGACCAAGGGAATTAAAATTACAGTTAAAGATGAGAGAAGTCCGATAAGCTATCACAGTAAACATTCGAATAAAGATATTACCGAATCTGCGAATTATACTTTTTACTTTGAGGGCGGAATTGTTTCGTATGTAGATTTCTTAAATCACAGCGAAGAAAGCAAAAATAAGAATATTTTCTATGTTGGCAAAGAACAACAAGGTATATTTGTTGAGGTGGCCCTGCAATATGTAGAAGAATTAACCAGTAGGGAATTAAGCTTTGCTAACAACATTCATACGATCGAAGGCGGAATGCATTTGACTGGATTTAGATCAGCGATTACCCGCACCCTGAACGACTATGCCCGCAAAAATACTTTTTTAAAGGAAAAAGAAGATAATCTTTCCGGTGAAGATGTGCGAGAAGGCTTAACTGCTATAATTTCAGTAAAATTGAAGGATCCCCAATTTGAAGGTCAAACCAAGGCTAAACTCGGAACGCCCGATGCCCGTACGGCAGTTGAAACGGTTATTAACACTGAATTTGCCGATTGGTTGGAGCGTAATCCTCAAGATGCCAGAGCAATACTCGAGAAAGTTGTTTTGGCCTCAAAAGCTCGATTAGCCGTTAAAGCGGCTCGTGATACCGTGCTACGGAAAGGAGCTCTTGACGGAATGACCCTGCCCGGTAAGCTAGCCGATTGTTCAAGTCGTGATGCTTCTATCTCAGAATTATTTTTAGTTGAGGGAGATAGTGCCGGTGGGTGTTTTGCCGGAGATACAAAAGTTGCTCTAACTGATGGAAGGAATCTCTCTTTTAAGGAATTAGTCAAAGAGAATAAGAAGGGTATCAAAAATTATACATATACTATTAAAGATGATGGCAATGTTGGTATTGCTCCTATTTTAAATCCTCGAATTACTCATAGGAGTACTACGGTTACCAAATTGACGTTGGATAATAAAGAGGAAATTATTTGCACACCTAGCCATCTTTTTATGATGCGCGATGGAAGTTACAAGAGAGCAGAAGAGTTAAGTCGGGAAGATTCTTTGATGCCTCTTTACAGAAAAATTTCTAAAATGGGAAGCGGAATCACTATATCTGGATATGAGATGGTACTTAACCCTAAAGAGCAATACTGGCGTTTTACTCATGTACTTTCTGATAAGTATAATTTAGAACAGGGAATTTACTCAGGAAATATAGGAGACATAAGACACCATAAGGATTTTAATAAGCTGAATAATAATCCGGATAACATAGTTAGAATGGAAAAGAACAGCCATCTTCTTTACCACACAAAACATCTTTTCAAGACTGCCTTTCGACCTGACGTACTGGAAAAATTAAAAAAGATTAAACAAAGTAAAGAGTACAGAGAAAAAATCAGCAGAACTATGCAGCTGCCTGAGATGCGAGCGATGCTGAGTCCAAGAGCCAAAAAGCAGTGGGAGAATGAGGAGTATAAGAAATACATGATGCAAAAGTTTTTAGAATTCTACGAATCAAATGCTGAGTATCGAGTAAAAAACACTCGATTACTCAATGAGGCTCAAAAATTATATTGGGCAAAACCAGAGAATAGACATAAGCAGTCAAGTAAAGTTACTGAATTTTTTGAGAAAAATCGTGGGAAAAGAGATCTGCTATCCGCTTTAGCTAAAACACAATGGCAAAATGACAAGCTTTTAGCTTGGCGCAAAGAGACCACTAAAAAGCAGTGGACTGCTGATTTCAGAAAAAAAAGAAAAGAAGCATATAATTCAACTTATCGAGATAGGGCGTTGAGATTAATGAGGGGAATTTTTGAACGCGGGCAGTCTGTAAGCGAGGAGGTGTATATGAAGGAACGTTTAGTTATAAAAGATAAGTCCTTGCTTAGATTTGATACAATTTGCCAAAGGTTTTTTGATGGAAATAAAAATGCCATGCTAGAAGCTGTCAAAAGGTATAATCACAAAGTTATTTCTGTGGAAAGAGTAGCGGGTGGTATAGATGTTTATGATATAGAAATATCCACAACTCACAACTTTGCTTTGGCTAGTGGGGTATTTGTCCACAATAGTTCCAAATCGGCAAGAGATCGAAGAACTCAGGCCATATTACCCTTGCGAGGCAAGATTTTAAATGTTGAGAAGGCACGAATTGATAAGATGTTGGTTTCCGAGCAAATTAGAAATTTGATTATTGCTATGGGTACAGCCATTGCCGAAGAGTTTGATTTGACTAAACTCCGCTACCACAAGATTGTCATCATGACCGATGCCGATGTTGATGGCGCTCACATTCGAACTTTACTTTTAACCCTGTTTTATCGATATTTCCCCAAGGTTATTGAGGGCGGATATTTATATATTGCTCAGCCACCTCTATATAAAATTCAAAAAGGTTCCAAGCAGTGGTATGCCTATAACGACAAAGAAAAAGACATGTTAATTGAGAATATCAAGAAAGATATTAGCATAACTAGCAAAGATCAGGCCAAAAATGGAAAACCTCAAAAGGGTGATAAAGCTATTAAAGGGGAGTGGGAGGTCACTTCTTTAGATGGCGGCAATGGTGATGTTGAAGAAACCCCAGTGGAAGAGAAAATATCCGGAGTTTCTCTCCAACGTTACAAAGGTTTGGGAGAAATGAATCCGGACCAGCTTTGGGAAACTACTTTAAATCCAGCTAATCGGGTCCTTCTTCAGGTTACTATTGACGATGCCCAAGAAGCCGATAAAATCTTCGACGTTTTGATGGGTTCAGAAGTTATGCC
>CAZCYM010000025.1:3863-5064 GCA_964502945.1 uncultured Candidatus Saccharibacteria bacterium | reverse complement strand
CACGCCAAGAGTGTGGTGAATCTTGACATATAATTTCAGTTTGCTAGAATGGGAGAGTAATATTCGCCCCGAGGCGATTTTTAAATACTGAAATATGGAGAAAATAATCAACTTTCTTAAAGACGTTAAAATAGAGTTATCGAAAGTAAGCTGGCCGACTAGGGAGCAGACCATTCAATATACCTTGGTTGTTTTGGGGTTGAGCTTATTTATAGCAATCTTTTTAGGTGCCTGGGATTTTATTTTTCAATTTGGGCTAAACAAATTTGTAATTAAATAATTTTGTATAAAGACTTAATTTTAAGATCAGACAAGTTATAACATGCCGAAACAAGTAGCTACAAGTGAAAGACATTGGTACGCCATTCATACCTATTCTGGCTATGAAGATACTGTTGCCAGAAACCTCAAACAACGAGTTGAATCTCTTGGTTTTGAGGATAAAATTTTTAATGTTCTTGTTCCGAAAGAAAAGAAGATTAAAATCAAGGGCGGCAAGAGAGAAATTATTGAAGAAAAGATTTTTGCCGGTTACGTTCTGGTAGAAATGATAGTTGATGATGCTTCCTGGTATGTGGTCAGAAATACCCCTAATGTTACTGGTTTTATCGGAGCAGGGACAATTCCTACGCCCTTAGCCGATACTGAGGTAGAGACATTATTGAAGAGAATGGGCGTTGAAGAACCGAAATACAAGATTGATGTTGAAGTCGGTGATCGAGTGAAGATTGTTGACGGGCCTTTCAAGGATTTTGACGGCAAGGTTTCAGAAATTGATATGGAGCGGGGAAGAATAAAAGTCTTGGTTACAATTTTTGGAAGAGAAACACCAGTAGAGTTAGACTTTTTACAGATAAAAAAGCTATAAAAAATCTAATTTGACAAATCCGAAGCACGAAATCCTAAATCCGAAACACCTGCCTGCCGGCAGGCAGGAAGTCCGAAAATCCTAAATTCAAAGTCTTAAACAGTTTAGGATTTAGATATTAGAATTTAGAGTTTAAATAAAAATTATGGCTAAGAAGGTCAAAACAATTGTAAAACTTCAAGTTGAGGGCGGCAGAGCCACTCCGGCTCCGCCAGTTGGAACTGCATTAGGACCGCAGGGAATTAACTTGCAACAGTTTGTGGTTCAGTTTAACGAAGCGACTAAAGATAAGATGGGCGAAGTTACTCCGGTAGAGATTACGATATATGAAGA
>CAZCYM010000025.1:0-3853 GCA_964502945.1 uncultured Candidatus Saccharibacteria bacterium | reverse complement strand
GCTTGAACTTTCGATTATAAACGCGAAACTCCAACGGCCGCCTATCTTCTTAGGGTTGCTGCGGGAATTGAAAAGGGTTCCGGAGTCCCTAACAAGACAAAAGTCGGAAAGGTCACAAAGGCCCAGGTCCGTGAAATTGCGGCAAAGAAACTGAATGACTTAAATGCCAACGATCTCGATGCCGCAATGCGTATAGTGGAAGGAACAGCTCGTAGTATGGGAATTGAGATCAAATAGTCTGACAAAGCCACAAAGGGCATCTTTGCAATATTTTAAGGATGCCCTTTGTAATGTACAGAATAAACAATCATGCAACGAGAATCAATAGAAAGCGTTTTAATGAAATTCGCCCTTCTTTTGTCTACTAGAAGTACTTGCGAGCGGCTTAAAGTTGGTTGTATTATCACCTCTAGTGATTTTCAGAGAGTTTACTCCTATGGTTACAACGGTAATGCCAGGGGCTTTGCCAATATGTGCGATTCTTTGGAGCCAGGAAAATGCGGTTGTATTCACGCCGAAGCCAACGCCCTGATCAAGTGTTCCATTATGGATGCCCAAAAAATTATCTTTATTACCCAATCTCCGTGTAAGATGTGCGCCAAAATGATTGTTAACTCTGGGGCTTCTCATGTCTATCACTTCTCGAATTATAGATCAGACGAGGGTCTTGAGGTTTTATCTCGCGGGAATATTAAAGTTTCCCAACTTAAGCTAGAAGTGTAGGAATTTTGGGTTATGCACTTGTTTTTTTATTTTTAGAAGGCTAAAATTTGCTAGTTCTTTGATGTTACTTAAAAGGGAGATAGTATGACAAATCAGATTCGTCTCACTCAAAATATATATCCGGGGTTATTTCTTGTCTTTGAAGGTATTGATTTTTGTGGAAAATCCACTCAGGTCATTCGAATGCGGAACTGGCTCGGCGCTCACTTGGGCATAGATAAAGTTTTAGAAACCAAGGAACCAACAAAAAGTCGGTTCGGTCTTCAAATAAGAAAAATTCTTGGCGATGAAGATTTATTTTTGGCAACTGATCCATTTGATCTGCAAGAGTTGTTTGCTAAAGATGGCCGGCTTCACATGGAAGGCGAAATTATTCCTAGGTTAGAACGGGGTCACGTTGTATGTTCAGATCGGTGGCGGACTTCGATGGTATATGGCGTGACCAGGGGGAATTTAATAGAGTTGCATATGCTTATGGAGATGAATGAATTAAGCCTTAGAGAATATTTTGTTTGTCCCGATAAAACTTTTATCTTTGATATTTCTCCGGAAATGGCCATAGAAAGAGGCAAGACTTCCGGCCGGCCATTTGATCAGATGGAAAAATTGGAAACTCTTACTGCGGTTGATGAGAACTATATTTTGTTGGCAAATGAATACCCAGAGTTTAATTGTGTTTTTATCGACGCAAGACGGTCAGTAGAAGAGATTTTTGTTGATGTTAGAAAAATAGTCGAGGAATCACTTAGGGCCAAAGGTTTAAAACTCTCCTAAATAAAAGTGGTCTACTGCTCCGCCATTGCGGGGCTTTTTAATTCTTGAATTTTCACTACCTGGTTTTATTTTTGTAATCTGCTAGAATCTAGAAACGTGTACTTTTAAAATGGAGCAATATGTGACAGATAATCCTTATCTTCGCAAAGAGGGCGAACGCGTTATTGTTACAGAAGAAGGATACAAAAAACTTACCGAGATAGTTACCGACCCAGTTGGTCAAGTCTATGCATTTAACGAAAAACTTTCACCGGTTATCGTAGCTGCGGCTATGGCTCGTCTTTCCCGTCGGATGGGTGATATGAGAGTGGCTATTCTTGATGAATTTATACTAACCGGCGATAAGGATGCTGAAGCCTTGATCAAAAGAGTCGTAAGTGCTTATGGCGACGACTCGGTTCAGCAGTTAATAGGTCTCCAGTTTGTTGTTGAGGGAGCGTCTAATCTTTTGACCAAGCTTCTAGAGTGGGGAAGATTTGCGTCTTATCTTGAACAATCAACTCGATATATTTTCTTTGACCAAAAAGATGATAATGGTCGATTTAAATATTATAGGCCCCCCTCTTTTGTTACGGGTGGCCGGTATGTTTATGGGATGGATACTATCTTCGATCGCTATTCCTTAATGGTTCGTGGGATAACAGACCATCTTCGTAAAAAATTCCCAGAACCAGAGGACAAAAAAGAAAGAACTGCCTGGCTTAATTCGACCAGGGCAACTGCTTGTGATGCGGTGCGTCCAGTACTACCTGTTGCTACGAAGTCCACTGTTGGTATTTTCGCCAGTTCTCAAGCTGTTGAAAGAATGGTGATGAACCTATTATCAGAAGCGCTTCCGGAGGCGCGAGTTATCGGTAGTAAAATTTTATGTGAAGCGAGAAAAGTTATTCCGGCTTTTCTTGAGAGAGCAGATCTCCCTGAACGAGGTGGAGCGATAACTGCTTATAGGGCGAATACTCGGGCAAATGTGCGTGCTTTAGCGCGTTTATGTTTAGATTATCAAGTGATGTTACCAACTAAAGATGTTCAGCTCATTTCTTACTGGCCGAATAACGAGCTAGATCTTGTTTCAGAGATTCTTTTCGAGCATGCCGAGCCACTTTCTATTCATGACCTTGAACATCAGGTAGCAGCCCTTAGTCTTGATCAAAAGATGGGAATTTTAAAGGCGTATATGGGCGAGAGACTTAATCGTCGCCATCGTCCAGGACGGGCTATTGAAAAGGCTCATTTTGAATGGGAAGTAGTTGGAGATTACGGAACATTTCGGGACCTTCAGCGTCATCGAATCGTTGATGCCTGGGAATGGCAGCGTCTTGATCCTGATTTCGGATACGATATACCCGATCTTGTTATAGAAGCAGGGTTTGAAAAACAGTTCCACGAATGTTTTAAAATCTCTAGGGATCTATATCATTTCTTAATTAGTAAAGGTGAAGATATCCAAGCCCAATATGCCACACTCTTGGGTCATAAAATGAGATATAGATTTATTATAAATCTCCGCCAAGCATTTCATATGTTAGAATTACGAACTGGACCAGACGGCCACCCTGGCTATCGGAAAATTTGCAATAGCATGTTTAATCTTCTTAAGGGAGTATATCCTTTATCGGCTCAATCAATGAAGTTTGTAAATCAGCGTGAAGATCCGGCATTGACTCGTTTAGCATCTGAACGAGCTACTCAGTATAAACTTGAAAAACTCTATGAATTAAATAGTGATTAGCCTCCTTTATGGGGGCTTTTTTATTGCTTAAAATCGTGATAAATTTAGTAAGTAATTATAGAACGCAGCTGGCTTGACCAAATTCGAGGCAAAATCGAGAATTGCGAGGAATCATATTTAAATATGATGACGAGCAAGCGGAGATTTTAACGAAGAAGTTGGTAAAGAGCGTACTGCCATATATCGAGCTCAGCTCGATGGCAGAGCGGCCAGCAAGTTATATGCACAAGCCAGTGATTGGCCTCGAAATTCACGCTGAGTTAAAAACGCAGACTAAAATGTTCTGCGATTCTTTAAATGATCCTGACGAGAAGCACCCGAATATCAATGTCTGTCCGATTTGTATGGGCCATCCGGGAACCCTTCCCGTGATAAACCAGGAAGCAATCAAGAAAGTGATTATGGCCGGGCTGGCTTTGAATTGTAAGATTGCCGAGGATACTTTTTTTGAGAGAAAGAATTATTTTTATCCCGATCTTCCCAAGGGATACCAGATTTCACAATATCAAAAGCCGCTTTGTTATGAAGGATACCTTGATATCAAATCCGAAGCACGAAATCCGAAATCCGAAACAAATTCGAAATCAGAAACTCCAAATTCAAAACGAATAAGAATAACGAGGATTT
>CAZCYM010000024.1:8814-9634 GCA_964502945.1 uncultured Candidatus Saccharibacteria bacterium | reverse complement strand
GAAATCAAAGCATCAACTAGTCTTGTTAGCATATGAAGTCCTGCCCCAACGACAGTACCGATAGCGACTCCCATAATTCCTAATCTGGCGGAAAGGAAAAATGTTCCCCCGATTATTCCTAGATTATATAGGACAGGGGATAACCCGTAAAAAAAGAATCTTCGTTTGGCAATGAGCATTGCCCCTAGAGTATTTGAGATTCCAAATAATATCGGCGAGATTGCTAAGACACGGAGGATTTTTGAAACTAAGACGAGGTCGTTGTTATTGAATCCCGGAGCGACTAGAATACTTATCGAGTCAGCAAAGATGGCAATTACTATTGCCGAAATTATCATAATGCCAGTTGCGGCGCTTATGGTTGAATTGGTGTACTCATCGGCTTTGTTCTTGTCGGAGTAAAAAAGTTCTGTAAATATCGGAACAAAAGCGGCGGCAATGCCTGAGGCGATCAATATGTTGAATAGAAGATCAGGAATAAGAAAAGCGGCATTATAGGCATCAAGAGCGCGGGAAGCGCCAAATGTCTGAGCAAAAATTCTGTCACGAAAAAGACCCAAAGCATAGGAAGCTAGGGTCGTTCCGGCAAGAACTATACTTCCAGCCGGGATTATTTTTTTCATTACAAACATAGTGGCAGTATAGCACGAGCTTTTTGTTTGTTGTATGGGACTAGGTTTGTTTGCTATAATAGAAAGCGATGTCATTATTAAGCAAAGACGTTAAATCTCTAAAAATACTTTTTGTTACTTCTGAAGCGGCACCCTTTGTTAAGGTCGGTGGTTTGGGAGAGGTAATGCACTCTTTACCAAAAGCATTG
>CAZCYM010000024.1:2153-8804 GCA_964502945.1 uncultured Candidatus Saccharibacteria bacterium | reverse complement strand
CACGATGCTCGGGTTTTTGTTCCCAAATATGCTTCGATAGATACGGAGAAGTTTCCGATGAAAAGCGAGGTGGTAGATATTAAGATTGAGAGCGGGGACAAAGATCCCAACGGCCTCTTAGTATCTAATGTTGTGAGGCATGACGATGCAGATGGTGCAACCACCTATTTTTTGGAGAATATGGAGTATTACGAAAAGCGAGCCAATGTCTATGGTTATGGAGATGATGCAGTGCGTTGGGTATTGTTATCAAAAGGAACCCTCGAATTTATAAAAAAATCAGAATGGAAGCCGGATGTTATTGTCGCTTCTGATTGGCAGACCGGATTTATTCCCAATCTTGTTCATACTGATTATAAAGACGATCCAATATTATCCCAGATACCAATTATTTTCTCTATCCATAATCTAAGGCATCAGGGCATGTTTGATCCTAAGTTTGTTTCCGAAATGGATTATGATGCTGGTCAGGCTACTATTACTGGTTTTTTCGATGTTAGAACCAATAAATTAAATGGTATGCGGCGGGGTATAATGTATGCCGATGTGATCAATACCGTTTCTTCGACATATGCTCGCGAAATACTGACTGAAGAATTTGGAGAGGGCTTGGATAAGCTTCTTAACGAGCGCAAGAGCCGGTTGTTCGGAATACTAAATGGTATTAATACCGAATCATTAAATCCAGAGACCGATAAAGATTTAGCCGTTAATTATTCGGCTAAGACTCTTGATAAGCGACTGGAGAATCAGGCGGCTCTTCAAAAGCAATTTGGTCTGCCGGCGACTAAGGGAGATGTTTTTGTTGTTGGAATGGTCGGGCGGATGGATGCCCAAAAAGGTTTTGATATTGTTATTCAAGTACTAGGTTCTTTGATGGAAAACATAAATTTTCAGTTTGTAATTATTGGAGAGGGCGATTCTAACTACCGTCTTTATTTCGAAGAATTAAAGAATAAATATCCTGATCGGGTTGGAACTCACTTTTCTTTTGATGCCCGTTTTCCGAGGATGATTTTCGGCGGAGCGGATGCGGTCTTGATCCCGTCTAAATTCGAGCCGTCCGGTTTGGTTCAGATGGAAGCGATGAGATATGGTTGTATTCCGATTGTTCGAAAAGTTGGAGGGTTGGCAGATTCAGTTCAGGATTTTGCCCCGGAACTTAACGAGGGAACGGGTTTTGTTTTTGAGAAATATGATCCGTTTTCTTTGACTATTGCCATAGTTCGGGCCTCCGAATTATATCGTCAAAAAAAAGAATGGGAGAAATTAGTTAAAAGAGCGATGGCTCAGGACTTTTCATGGGAGAAATCAGCCCAAGAATATATCAAACTGTTCGAAATGGCGCTAAGGTTCCACAAAGAAAAACGTGAAAGCTAGGTTGCTTACCCTTTCCTCTCCATTTTCTCGATCACTACTTCAGTCTAGGTTCTATCGCAAATACGAACATCCTCTTGCTGCTATTAACATAAAACCGCCTCGTATGAGACGGTATATAAATAGAATTTAGTTACTCGACATTTGTTCCCATTGCCCAACTTTTACAATTTCGCAGTTCTCACAAAGCCAACCAGGGAATGTTTTTTCACTACCATCGGCACAATAATAAGTTCTTTCTAAGCTATAGCCATAGGCTTTGTTATGGGGTTTTGTATGGAAAGCATCGTTTCCCCAGTGCCAACCCATTGGCTGTTTGTTGTTGCAATTTATGCAAGGAATGAAATGCTTAGCAAAATACTCATCAACTCCGATATTCTTTGCCCATTCACGATTGAGCGGCCATTCAGGGTAAGCGGCTCGACATAGTTGGTATGGAGTAAATGTCCAGCTAAACTTTTTGATTGCGCGGGCATATACTTCTTGGTATGCCTCCACATCTTTTGATTTAAGATCTGCCTGTACCTCACAGGCCTTGTAGAGAGCATTGTATCTGTAATAACAGAGGTCATCTCCAATACCAAATAAACTAAGCTGAATGCCTTTCTTTTTTAATTCTTTAGCGATCCATTTTGCCTTTCTTTCATACCACCAGACAGTAAGGCCAAAAATAATTTTGTCTTCAACGAAAGCAAATAAAAATGCAATCGGCATAAGAGGGGCGTATATTGTTGCTTGAGGGATTAAATCGTCATGTATCTTTCCCAAAAAAGCAAGCGTAAAACCAATAATCCAACAAGTTAAGCAGTAAATAATAAATAGGGCAATTACCATCATAAGCATGGCTAGTCTCTTGTATAAAATAACTGGCTAGATTTTAGCAAAGTATAGTGTGGTGTCAAATAATTTTCGTGTAGCCATTTCTATTTCGAATCCTTTGAGCCATTCTTAAAAATCGAGCGTAGGCTATCTGCCTTATCGGGACATTTGAGGTTGCCAGCTTGCAGCAAGGCGAAGGTTCACTGGAGGAACTTCCAGGGAATCGCCTCGGTTTGTCAAAGGTCTATCCTTGACAAAAGCGGCAACCGAACATAGCGAAATGGACTCGCTGGGTCCATGAGCGTGTCCCGAAAGGCAGTAGCCGAGAGCGAGATTTGTTGATGATGCGAGTCGTATGATAAATAGGAATGGCGAGAGCGGAAATATAGAAACTATGATAGAATATTATGTACCCAGTAATACAACTTCCAAATGGTTTTCAGCCGTTATAATTGTTATTCTGGGTTAATTATAATATAACTGCAACTTTCGATAGACCTTAATCGTTTTAGTAAAACCTAAAGGCAATTGGAAGTTGATATACTGGGTGTACTGGGCAAATTTTTTACATATCTACCAGCCGCCTACTCAGAAAGAAATCTGGGTTCGTCGGATTACTAAAGAATCGTACCGAAAACTATTTTCCGGTTTTTTAAATATTCCAAATTGCCGCTTGACTCTGAATATAAATAGCGTCTTGTGCGAATTGCTAGAGAAATGGGGCGGGGAGGATGTCATTTGGGATATCAGAGAACTGGTTAAGCGGGGGAATATTGAACTGACTGGCAGTGCTAAGTATCATGCTTTTTTACCCCTTATACCGAAGGAAGAAATTGAACGGCAGATTCGTTTAAACGAGGAAGGCCTAGATAAATATTTCGGCGGATATTGGAAGAAAAATGGATTTTTCAGTCCGGAAATGGCTTATTCTGACAAGGTGGCTCAAGTCGCGAAAAAGATGGGTTATAAGTGGATAGTGATTGATGAGATGAGTTTTCCTGCCTCATCGGCAGGCGGGCCGTCTGAAAAAAAATATCAGCCCGACAGAATATACGAGATAGACGGCCTTGATAATTTTGGCGTATTTTTTCGTGAGCGGAATCTTTCTTTTATAGTATTGTCCGCTCAAATCGGAACTATGCCGGCTGTTATTCGCTATCTTGGAGATAAATTGAATAAAAATGAATATGCCTTGACGGCCATGGACGGAGAAACATTTGGCCATCATCGGCCGGGTATGGAGCAATTTTTATTTGATCTTCTTTCTGACGAAAAAGTAAACACAATTCAGATAAGTGATTTATATAATACTTTTAAAGACAGAGAAAAAATTCAACCGAAACCTTCAACTTGGGCGGCCACAGCAGATGATATTAAGAGGGGAGAACCGTATGCCCGTTGGAATAGAAAAGATAATGAGATTCAAAAAAATCAATGGGAATTGACTGATCTGGCGATCGATGTATCTGGCCGTGATCCAAAAAATGAACCCATTCGATCAATGCTTGATCGGGCAGTCCACTCCGATCAATATTGGTGGGCATCGGCTCGGCCTTGGTGGTCGCTTGAAATGATAGAAAGGGGAGCCTATGACCTGAAACAAGTTATTTTAGATTCACCTAAATCATCATCAGAAGAAAAACAAAGAGCAGAAGAATTATATAAAAATATTCTCTATACTGGTTTCAAGTGGCAGAGAGAGGGTAAGGTTGACGAGATCGCCCGTCAAGAAGACGAAGATGTGTTGGGGCGGCTTCATCAAAAGGGCAAGTTATTTATAACCAAAGAAGAGTATGGTCAAATGATCGAAACGTTAAAACAGCAAGTAGTCTCTGCTGCCAAAGATGAAGACTATCATCGAGCGGCGATGGTGAAAGACATAATACTGGAATTAACTCAAGAGATGGGAAAGGCCCAAAATAAAAACCCGTCACCTTCTTTGAAGTCTTTAGAAAGTGACGGGTTATCCATAATACTGCAATAATCTTTTTAACTCTTTTGGATTATCGGTGAAGATACCATCAACGCCTGATTTTATGAAATAAACTAGATCATTCTCGTGGTTGAATATTCCAGCCCAAACTTTTACTCCCATTTTTTGAACTTCCATTATTTGTTCTCTAAGTTTGTATTCATCAAAAACAAGTAGCTTAAAAAGCTGCTTGCTTATAAAAGAATCTGGTAACCAGCCAAAAGATATTGCATCTAGTCTGTACTTTTTGACTAGTTTAACTATATTGGATGGCCAGACAGCTATCATGTGGATTCTGATTGTTGGATCTATCTCTTTTGCGTGAAGCAAGAGTCCTGCATTAGATTCTAGACCAAAGCCGGTTATTTGGCATTGAAAGGCGGTGAGATAAACTCTATTTTGAAGTCTGCGATCAGTCACGGCTTTAATCACTGTTTCCACAAGATAAAGCGAGTCTTGTTTTATATCAATACAAAATTGAAGATCATCCAGGGTAGTGGCTAGATCTAAAAAACTATCAAGACTCATGATGTTGAATATTGAGCTTTCGATTACCGGCCAAGTTAAGTGAATAAGATCTGGTTTTGTACTGCCAGGATGATAGATGATGGGCACTTGGTCTAAAGTAAGGCAAACATCAGTTTCTATTCCGCTCATACCCAGACGATAGGAGGCGATAAAATTTTTAAAACTATTTCCTAATTCATTAATTTCCGATCTGCCTCGATGGGCCCAGATTTCCATAAAGCGACCTTATTATAAATGATCAATATTCTATGATACAATTGTTTTAATGGATAAGTCAAAATCCCGATTTAGACTTTAAGAAGAAAGAATGATAATCTTGCGTGAATGAAACCAATCGATTTCATAAAAATTGCAATTAAAGATTATAAAAAAGTAGGGGCTATCACTATAAGTTCTAAGCATACTATAAAAATGGTGCTTAAAGCATTAAAACCCGACTATAAATACATAGTTGAATGCGGGGCTGGAAATGGGATTATGATCAAAGAAATTCTCAAGAAACTTCCTCGGGACGGTAAAATTATAGGAATTGAATTAAATGAATCTCTTTTTCATGAGCTTGAGAAAATAAAAGATCAGAAATTTACACCTCTTAATGGGGATGCCATAGCTTTGATTAGTAATCTTAAAACGCTTGGTCTGCCAAGAGTTGATGCCGTAATATCTAGCATCCCACTGTCATTTTTCAAGGGTGATCAAAGGAGAAAACTTATTGTCGAAACTGCCCATGCCATTACCGATGGCGGGAGATTTATCATTTATCAATATTCTTTGCTTGCCCTACCCCTAATGAAAAAAGCATTTAAAAAAGTGCATTACGGTCTTGAACTGAGAAATATTCCCCCTTACTTTGTAATGGTCGGAGAGAAATAAACCCAGGCGCAAGTCTTAGAACCACCTTTGTGCTATAATTATTATTATGCCAGGTAGTAGAAGTTCCGAATGGTTTTTGCCGATATTACTTATAGACCCGGTATTTATATTTAAAATTTAAGTTTAATAAATTGAAAGTTTCTCAGATTATGCCTAAAAGGCAATCGGAACTTTCACTACCTGGTATGCCTCATCGAGATATTGATCTAATCTATCAAAATACTTCCGGCGTTGAAACGGCCCAGCTAGAAGTTGGCCAGAAAGCGCTTAGTGAATATGTTGATTTTGTTTGGAAGCTTGCCCAGGGCGATCAAGATAATTTTGACTACGGTTATTCTGAATCATCGGTTAATCTTTCTCTTGATGAGAGTTTTAAATCCGCTTTGCTGGAAAAGATAAGAGAGAGGAGAAATCCAGAATTAAAATATGTAATTGTTGTCGGTATTGGCGGCTCTAATTTAGGAACGATGGCCCTCTATCAGGCTTTGCGAGGAATCGACGTTTTTATGTATCAAGGGGCGGCTAAAATAATTTTCCTTGATACTGTTTCCCCGTCTTTAATAGCGCAAGCGGTAAATTTTTTAAATACCCAGATAAATGACCCGAACGAGATTCTTGTTAATATTATCAGTAAATCTGGAGAAACGACCGAAACAATCGTCAACTTTGAAGTTATCTACGATGCCTTGAAAAAAAAGTTTGGAGATAAAATAAATAGCCGTCTTGTATTTACAACTGATAAGGGCTCTAAACTTTGGAATATTGCCGAAGAAAAGGGGCTTGATCTTATTGAAATAGCCGGGCAAGTTGGGGGAAGGTATTCGGTATTTTCTGCCGTCGGGCTTTTTCCGCTTGGCTTAGCCGGTTTTAATGTTGAAAATTTCTGGTTGGGAGCAGCCGAGATGGTCAAGCGATGTACGGACAAGGACGTGTTCAGAAATCCGGCTTTAGTCTCGGCTATAATTACTTATGTCCACTATGCCAAAGGATTAAATATCTATAACAGTTTTTATTTCAATCCGGAATTAAAAACTATCGGTCGTTGGTATTCTCAACTTTTAGCCGAAAGCACCGGAAAGGAA
>CAZCYM010000024.1:0-2143 GCA_964502945.1 uncultured Candidatus Saccharibacteria bacterium | reverse complement strand
CAACAATGAAAAAGTAAATTTAGGCATTACCCCGTTGATTTCTATTGGTTCTACCGATTTGCATTCAACGGCGACACTTTTTTTGAGCGGACCCAAAAATAAATTTACCCAGTTTATCCACGCTTCCCAGAAAGAAAACTCTTCTTTAATACCCTCCGAACTTTTTATGCCCGGATTAGTCGATAATATAAATGGTAAAAGCGTCGCCGATGTAATGGGAGCAATATATTACGGTGTTAAGATCGCTTATCTAAAAAACCAGCTGCCATATTCTGAGATAGTAATGCACGAAATATCAGAAAATTCTCTTGGCCAGTATATGCAATTAAAAATGATTGAAACGATGTATTTGGCCAGATTGCTGGGAGTAAATGCCTTTGATCAGCCGAAGGTGGAGGATTACAAGCGCGAAACAAGGGAAATACTGAAAAAGTTGTAACTAGTCAGGATTAGCTTGTTTAGCGTGAGAGTTGTCGGTAATATTATACTATGTTAATATTTTGTTATGGATAATACGTTAAATCAAGACAATAAAATAAACACTTTGGTATGGTGCGAGGTTGCGACATTGTTTAAGAAGGTTTTAAGCGATCGTGATTTTGCATTTTTATTTTTTAATTTTTAATTTATATAATATGTCTGGAGGTCTATTTTTTCTGCGTTTAGCTGTCGGTGCTATATTTGTTTATCATTCGATACCTAAACTAAAAGATCCTAAAGCGATGGCTTCGGGTATTGGTTGGAGTCAAACTCAAGTCCTCGGTTTGGGAATCATTGAATTTATGTCGGCCCTAGGTATTTTGGGCGGTATTGCCACTAAGTTTTTCGCCCTTGTTTTAATGGTTGTTATGATCGGCGCCATGTATTATAAGATTAAAAAATGGCATATTCCATTTATGGGCACGAGTAGTACCGGTTGGGAATTTGATTTTTTACTATTTTGCGCTAGTCTTACGATATATTTGAGATATTAATTAATTGGCTACTTGCATTCTTAGGGCTTTATTTTTTGAGCTGAGTTCTAGGCAAAACCGAGGCTTGAAACGAGTCGTAGTCGAACTACGGCGAGTTTCAAACGTAGGTTTTAACGAAGAAATCAGCCAAATTATTGTCGCAAGACCCTGAGATTGTGGGTCTCGACAATGAGCAAATAAAGCCCTGATGATTAAAATATACACGACGCCAGTTTGTGCCTATTGTAAGATGGCCAAGGAATACTTCAAGTCCAAGGACCTTAAATATGAGGAAATAAGTTTGGTCGGTAACTCAGGTGCGCAACAGTTAGTAATAGCTAAGACTGGCATGGTGGCCGCCCCTATACTTGAAATTAATGGTAAGTTTATAGTAGGATTTAACCGTGAAGAAATTGATAAAGCTTTAAAGCATGGACAATAATCTAGAAACAAAAAACGAATATTTCATAAGGAAAGAAGAAAAAGAACAGGCGAGAAAAGAAGCAGGCAGGGAGCAGATGATTAAAAAAAGTCTTCGATGGCTCGGTTTTGTAGTTGTAGCTGGACTCGTTATTTGGTGGGTCTATGATTATTTTCAGGACGCTTCTGTTAAAAAGTCATCTATTGTTGGAGAATATTTTCAGGCTCAGTCGCGTGACCATATTCAATCTGGCGCTGAACATTTAGCTTATAACTCAAATCCGCCAACTGGCGGTTGGCACTATGATCGGCCGGCTCAGTCTGGTATTTATGACACAGAATTTCGAGATGAACAGCTAGTTCATAATCTAGAACATAGTCATGTCTGGATTGCTTTCAAGCCTGATTTACCGGCTGAGCAGATAGAGATACTGGCTAAAATAGCTAAAGATTATGGTTCTAAAATAATTATGGCTCCACGCCAGGCCAATGATTCTGCTGTAGCTTTGGTTGCTTGGGAACGTCTACTAAAAATGGAGATGGTCGATGAGGCTATGGTCCGAGAATTCATCGAGGCCTATCGTGGTATCGCCGGTCCTGAGAAAATCGCCGATTTTGGCTTTAAGGATTTTAGAGGTTTGAAAGAAGCGATTATGATTAAATAATATGAAAGATATTCTCAAAGTAATAAACATTATATATAAAACAGTAAAAGGCTTTACAACGCCAGTAGCAGCTGAAATTGGAGAAAAAACAAAAGATCCGTTTAA
>CAZCYM010000023.1:9678-10911 GCA_964502945.1 uncultured Candidatus Saccharibacteria bacterium | reverse complement strand
CGTAAATATGTTCTTGAATATGATGATGTCATGAACAAGCATCGTGATGCCACTTATCGACTACGTAAGAAAATCTTGTTCTCTGATAATATTAAGGAAACTGTTTTGGACTATGTTCTTGATATTGTTAATCAGATAGTTACTCTTCATGCTCCCGAAGACGAGGCGGCTGAGTGGAATTTGGAAGAAATAGCCGAATCGGTCAAAGCTATTATCAGCAGTCCGTCAGTTGGTGGAGGTTCTTTGCATTCTGAACTCTTGGAGGTTTCAAGCGATAAGAATTTTCATAAGTTGTCAGAATATATTCTTAACTATGTGACCAAGGCCTATGAGGCCAAAGAAAAAGAGACTGGATCGGAGATGATGCGTCAGTTGGAAAAATTTGTGCTATTGAGAACGATTGATGAGCTTTGGATGGACCACATTGAATCTATGGAATCTTTGCGCGAATCAGTTCGTCTGCGAGCTTATGGCCAGAGAGATCCGTTGATCGAGTATAAAATAGAAGGCCAGAAAATGTTTGAAACTTTACAAAACACGATCAAGGGCCAAGTGGCCAATCTCATCTTTAAAGTTTCGTTTATTCAGCAACCGAGAGAAGTTAAGATGGAAGAACGTCGGCCAGACATAGTTCAGGAAGAAGGCCGTCATCATCAGTCCCAGATAAACGAACCTGTCCATCGCCAACCTCAACCAGATCCACACTCCAATCTTGGTCGGAACGATCCTTGTTGGTGTGGATCGCAAAAGAAGTATAAAAAATGTCACGGAAGATAACATTTCGGTAATTGCTGTACGATTGGGAAAATTTAAAATTGATTTTTTGAAATTTTGGGTCTAAAGAAGTAATTTTATGTGGTCAGGGGTTATGATATATCATAACGACCTTGATCCATGCGGCTTAATTAATTTTATGAAAACAAAAGGCAGTTCAAATTAAAGACAGCGGTTATTATTTTGATGATTGTGAGATTTGTCGGGCTATGAAGAGAGCAGATGAAAAGGGCGAAAGTTTGTCAGGAGAAAAATTGATAGAAGCTTTTGAAAAAGCGAATAATAAAAATCGGTTGAATGGCTAAAAATTAGGTGGAATTGATGTAATTATGCCAAAATTGTTTTTAGCATTTCGATAAGACTCATTTAAGCTATATCGAAAGCCTGGTCCGAACGTTATAGTAAAATGATGCAACACGGCATCATAAATTATTTTTTCTCTAAACGGAAGCAGGGTTG
>CAZCYM010000023.1:9069-9650 GCA_964502945.1 uncultured Candidatus Saccharibacteria bacterium | reverse complement strand
ATATGCGCGGGGACGGTCTTTATCATCCATAAATATCGTGTATTTCTTAAGGTGACGCATAATAAAAAATTTTCCTGTAATATTGTATTTCCAGCTGGAGACAATATCCAGCTCATTATTGTCTAAATGTATTGGGTTTTCTACTATAAATTCATCTATGAATTTTGCAGATTTTTTCCATAAATGCTGGCGGATTTTATCAATATTTTCCAAACCGGAAATTCTCATTTCTTCAGGAGTTCTAATGTTTGGGAATAACCCAAGCCGGCTATTAACGAATTGAAGCAATGCGGTATGTATTTTATAAAATAAGTCGATATCTTTTTGTGGTAAATGCATTGTAGTCTCTCAGTTTTAAAATAATGTCTGTTTTCTTTGGTCTAGCTTGCCCCAAGAGGCAAATAAATTTTCCAGAAACTTTTGCGGATGTTTATCTGGCGCTATAAATTCCGACAAGACTAATCCGACAGTCAATAAAATATGATATTCTTGCTGGTTATGTTTAAGAGATTTTTGCCAAGCCGGATGGAGAGTATTTATTGAGATTGTTTCCTCTATAATCCGGCCCAGACTTTCTGGGT
>CAZCYM010000023.1:1220-9059 GCA_964502945.1 uncultured Candidatus Saccharibacteria bacterium | reverse complement strand
TCGAGAACTATGGTTAGGCCTGGCCGAGATATTCTTTTTGAGGTCTCTTCGTTACTGTTAGTTTTACTCGATATTTTCTCAGATGATTTTGTTTGATTAGGTTCTTGAGCTGCAAGTTTGCTTGTAAATGATTTTAAACTTATCTCTTCTCCCGATGGATTATTTGAGTTGTCGATTTTGTGGCGGGAACCTATTAGAGAAATTAACTCCGGAAAATCATCGGTGAGATTTTCGAGAGCTGTTTCTATTTGTTTGGTTAATGGCTTCATATTTTTATCAGAACTGACTGTTGGTGCATCCCCATATTCACCTAAAGATTTAAGAATTGGCAATAGCGCTTCTTGGATTGCTTTGCGAATTTTATAGTATTGTTTTAAATGAGCTGAATCGCTTAAAAAATCATTTTTGTTAGTGGTTAAAAGTTCTGATAAAGCTGGGATTTCGACTATGCCGCAAAGTGAGGCGTGGTTTCTGGGTAAAATACCGAGCCATTCCCAGCCAGATTTAATAACTTTACCGAAAGTTGAGATTGAAAGGCCAGGCGAGAGTCTGCTTTCCTCTTGTGTTTGGCCAGTAAAGCGCTGTAACCAGTTTTGATCAAGAACCTTTTTGATTAAAAATCCAGCCCCGATTGGTTTTTTACTTTTCCCCAAATATATTTTGAAATGTTGATCTATTCTCTGCTCTGTTTCTGGTAGGGTTAATAGCTCCCCGTTGATTATAAACTCAACAGGTTTTTTATAAATATAGCGCAAAATTTCTTCCCTTAGCTTGTCGTGGAGATGAGGATAGAAATGTTTAGTAATCGAATTTTTTATAAAATCTTTATTTACGAGATGGGTTTGATGATCGTTAAAGAATATTGTTACCGCTGTGCCGCGTGGATTATTAATTATGTCACTGATGGGAATGAATTTCCAGGGAGCACGATAGGGGTTGGTTAAACGCCATTCTGTTGCGGCACGTGATCCATATCCACCCTTGCTTTCAGTAATAACCCTTTCTGCCATAAGTAAAGATAATTTTGATCCAACTCCCGCAAATCCTATTCCAAGGCCACGTTGTTTGGTTGAAGCGGCAATATTGTGATATTCCTTAAGTTGTGGGCGTTTCATGCCTTGACCATTGTCCAAACATCTTAAAAAATTATTTTCCGAGTTAACAACGAAATCGATCCGATTTGCTTTAGAGTCAAGCGCATTAGCGATTAACTCCGTAATGATCACCTCTTCTAGGGGAGAAGTATAAGAATCGCGAATATCTTCCAAAAGATGTTTGAGGTTTACTCTTGTTTCGTTAAGCATATATACAATAGTATAGGTAGATGTAAAATTCTGCAACAATTTTAGCTGCGTATTAAAAATGACGTTCTATCCTCGTCACCTCAAATACATGCCTCTTTTCGTGAATATTCCGCTACCTATCGGGCGGAACCAGTATGCTTATTATCTTACAATCTAGCCAATTTGAACTTTTATAAAAACCGTGCTAACATAAGGTACAGTTTTTTTAGTTCGTTTAAAGTGGAGAAAAAAATGAGTAAATGGAATTTCAAAGCAATACAACTTAGCCCCAAGGGAATTGTTGAATTTGTCAGACTCTCTCCTGTGCAGGAGTCAAGAATTAATAAATATGCCGAAGCACTAGAGGTAGCAGCAAAATCAGTTGTCGCTAATCCGCCATTCTCTAATTATTTTGTTAAGGAAGGTGTTGGCTTGGTCAACGGTGAAATATTGCCTGCTGGCAATATTGAATACGGCATCTGCCAAGCATTGCACGGAGAAGAGTCGGCAGTAGCAGCCTTTCGTGCCCATTATGGCAGAGCCAGCGCTGGAGAAATAATTTTAGGAATTGTTGCTGGAAATCCTGGCAATGTTCCAGCGCCTTGCGGTAATTGCCGAGACATTATGTTAGAGGATTTTGGTGAAGATTTTGAAATTGTTTCTGGCACTGCAGATGGTGGTATGGCCGTTGTTGCAAATATGGCCGATTATCTCTTTTCCAAGTTTAGAAGTTTGGGTGTCGCTGACACTCCTTCAGATATACTGGAAAAAGTAAGAATAGCCATTCGCCAGGGTGAGTTATTGGTTAATGATGCCTATGCTCCCAAGCACATCCATCCTGAACGCAGATACCATGCACTTATTGCCACACATAATAATAACTTTGTTGGTGCGCGTGATGTTATGTGCGAATACCATCCTATCTATGCTCTCCGTGATGCGATTCGGCAAGCGAGAAGGGCTAACGACCCATTTGTTCAGTCTGTAGTTATTGTTTGCGAAGATTTTGGTAGTGGAGTACCACACGTTATGTACAAGGACAGACAACATTTAATGGAACTAAGCTTGCAGGCGGAATTGCTTACTGGGCAAGAAAATGATGTGCCTGTTTATCTAGCAACGTATTCGAGCCAAGAACAAATAACTAGTGTCTGGAAAACTAGCGTTAAAGAATGGCTTCCGTTTGCCTTCTCTCCTCGTAATTTTGGACCCGAGTTTATTGAGTATCTGACCAACTATTTCCGAGGTCTTGGACAACAATAATAAAGTTTCGCATATTGACGAACCTTTTTCACAAACCCTCATAAAACAAGGGTTTTCTCATTTTTGCTGCGGGGTAGGTTGAGTAGGTTACGACATCATTAACAAGATACGAAGCAATCTTTGAATATATGTAGAAATTTATGCGTGATCATTGATGCTTGATTCTCATTCAGTAATCTAATATAATCTTATATAGTTGAAATATATGATTACATATATTTTCTTCGTTCGGACAAAATGTAAATAAATTTCCATTTTGCTCCTCGTTAGCAAATATAAGATTATGGACATCAATAAATTAGATCAAAGGCTTCAAAATCTCACCCCTGAAATCTGGTCAAAGTTGAATGAAATTGATCAATTAAGGGGGCAATGGATTGTTGGAGCTCAATTAAGCCCTCAAGTATTAGGCCGTTTAAAGCGGGCAACTTTGATTACATCAACTGGCGCCTCTACACGTATTGAAGGCGCTAAATTATCTGATGAGGATGTAGAAAAATTAATGCGGGGTCTTGTGATACAGAAATTTAAGAATCGTGATAAGCAGGAAGTAAAAGGTTATTATGAACTCTTAGAAAAAATATTTGATTCCTGGAAAAGTGTTAATTTTTCGGAAAGCTCAACAAAGCATCTCCATAAAGAATTACTAAAATATGTTGAGAAGGACGATCTTCATAGGGGAGAGTATAAAAAGAAAGAGAATCAGATACAGATGCTTGATGAGAATGGACAATTAACTGACGTGATACTTTTTGATACTACGCCGGCATATTTAACTCCTAAAGAAATGCAAGAGTTAGCTGAGTGGACTCAAAATGCCTTGAAAGAGAGAAAATATCACCCACTGCTTATTGCGGGCAGCTTTTTGGTAGAATTTTTAAATATTCATCCTTTTGAGGATGGCAATGGCCGCTTATCTCGAATCTTGACCAACCTACTCTTATTGAAAGAGGGCTACTTCTATATGCCTTATGTATCTCACGAGAAATTGATAGAAGATAATAAGCCGGAATATTATGTAGTACTTAGAAAAAGCCAGAGAACATTTAAGGATACTAATGGTGGCGATATCACTCCTTGGCTAGATTTTTTCTTATCTATTGTTTTAGAGCAGTCCAAACGAGCCGTTGATTTGCTCTCCAAGGTAAATATAGAAAAGATCTTATCACCAAAACAACTTTTGGTATGGCAGTATTTGCAGACCGTTGAGGAAGTAACCCCCGGAGAAATAGCTGCTAAAGTAGATATTGCTCGTCCCACCGTTAACCAGGCGCTTAATAATCTCTTGAAGCTCAAGAAGGTTGAGCGTATTGGGCTTGGAAGAACTACAAGATATAAGAAGTTGTAAACATAATGAAGACAAAAACTAACAAAGAAATATATTTTAAGTGTAAAAAGTGTCACGGGAAATAAAACAATATGAGACCAATATTCTGGGGATTGATCTTACTTGGGTAAGAAGAAAAAATAAAGGATAGGATAGACAAGGTAGTTATTATTGGTTAAAAAAGATGAGTAGGGTGATTCAGGCGAGAGGTCTTTGAAAAGTGGAAAACCTGAAGATTGGACTTCTTCTTCATTTTTATCAGCCCTGGTGGCAATTTCCAACTGTTTTACGACAAGTATCCGATCAGTGCTATCGGCCAATATTGCGTCTTTTGAGTGATATTGATGGCTTTTGTTTTACTGCTAATGTAAATCTTTCATTGCTTGATCTTCTTGAAAGTGATTTTTCAGATATTAGCTCAGGATTTAAAGATGCAGCCGATAAGGGCAAGATTGAGTTGATGGGCTCACCTGCCCAACATCCTATACTGCCTCTTATTCCAGAATTTTTACAAAGAGCTCAAATCGAAGATGATGAAAAACGCAAAGAAAGCCAATTTGGCATTAAGCGCAATTGTCGTGGTTTCTATCTTCCTGAGATGGCTTTTGCAAGGAAAGACATCGGACTTTTAAGGGATTACGGATACAAATGGACAGTGATAGATGATAAACTATTTGGCGCTAAAAATGGTCTCGGTTCTGTACCCTTCAACCACATTGTTACCTATGAGGGTTTTAAAATATTTATGCGCTCAAGGACTTGGAGCAATACTATATCTTTTGATCATCTGACTTTTGATGAATTTAGATCCAGACTGGAGCGTGATATTTCTGACTGGACTAAGGGTGCCCCAGCTTATTTAATTATAGCCATGGACGCAGAGACATTTGGCCATCATCCCGGTAATTTATTTGAGAAATTATTAAAACCCACGTTGTATAACTGGGCAGGAAGTAAAATTGTGCCCGTTGAAACTATTGGACAGGATTTTCCGACACAGAGTTTTTCTTATTTGCCCGACGGTTCTTGGTCAACCGAGCTAGACGATTTGGACAGATCGAATCCCTATCCATTATGGAAATCAAGATTTAACATTTATCATTTAAAATTATGGGAATTAGTGGATTTGGCTCTTAAGCATTTTGATAATAGTTGTCATGATGACTGTTTAAAGATAACCTCATCCTGCCATTGGTGGTGGATCTCTCGAAATAACTGGAATCCAGATTTTATGAAACTTGGAGCAAAAAAAGCAGTTGAAATTGTAAGACAATATGGTTCATCGGAAGAAATAGCCATTGCTGACAAGTTATACCAAGAGTTAAGAGGGCTGCATTAAAAGTATCTATTTTTCTCCGTTTTTACGGAGATTTTTAATGTCTAAACCCAAAATTGACAGCACAATAATTTATTGTTATGTTATACGGAGATCTTTAATGCTGATAGAAAAAAGAGATAGTCATGATACGCAGAATCAAGATCGTTGTTTCGGTTGTTGTGCTGGCTTCGGCATTTTCTGTACTTCTTTGGTCTACTTTACGCGAAGGCGCTGAGTATTATAAGCATGTGGATGAGGTGATGGTTAGTCCTCGGCAATGGGACGGTAAGCAACTGCAGTTACATGGTTTTGTTGTTCCCGGTTCGATTCTCAGGCATCCCGGGACTCTAGAATATAAGTTTCAGTTACAGAATAAAGGAAGCACAGTCAGTGCTATATATGAAGGAATTGTTCCCGATACATTTAAAGATGATTCGGAAGTAGTACTGAAGGGCAGGTTGGATAATCAGACTTTCAAGGTTTCTCCGAATGGAGTTATGGCTAAGTGTCCATCGAAATACGAAACTAAATAGAATCTTTATTTAATAAAAAAGCCCCATTGAGAGGCGTTGGTTTTTATTACCAGCGATAGGTAAGCTGACCGACTATCACATGATCACCCGTTTTATTTTTTATTTATTTGATTAAATTTAAACTATGTGGTATAGTGTTAGTGCGGTTTGTGAGACAAGGAGGAAAGAGATGACCCGTATATTCGTTATCATTCTCGGTGCTGCATTTCTTGGTGGAGTTGGTTGCAGTTATGACCGGTCAGGACGTACAACCGTCGCTGATAATCAGATGGCATCATTGGTATCAGTCCAGACTGTTCAGCCAATTCAAGTTGCTGGGCACAGGTATGAATTCAAGGGTACTCGGGAAGAAGCCCAGTCTTTCATGGATAAGAATAGGGAAATTACTTTAACACCTGAACAAGAGAAAATCCGGCTTTTAGCTCTTGATCAGAAAGACGGCGAGGGGAATCCGGTGGTTCCAGCGCCCTGCTGTGCCGATAAAACAGCGGCGACCTGCTGTTGTGAATGCAATTTGGCGCGTACTATTTGGGGCTTGTCTAAGTCTCTGATCGTAACAGGGGCAGATGCGACTGAAGTTCAAGAAGCAGTTAGGGCCTGGACCAAGGCTCTCAATCCTTCCGGGTATGCCGGAGTTAAAAATGTAGACGAAAGTGCCTGCTATGCAGGCAAATGCAATGGACCGCTCAATAGTGATGCCTGTGGCGGTATGAAAGAAAATAATTTGATTTTTTAATGACGACCAATTGGTCGTCTTTTGTTAAAAAATATAATAAAAAACGCCCTTATTCAAGTTCAAGGGCGAGGGTTTTACTTACCAGCGATAGGTAAGTTGTCCCATTATAACATTTGCTTTATATGGTCGCTGGAAATATCCGAGGGCCAGATAATTTTGGGCGGTGGCTGCTACTGGCTCCGCCAGGTTATTTCTGTAATTAAATGCAAAGTCATTAACCTCGTACCGATCGAATCGGTAGATGAATCCGAGCGCTACATGATTGTTGACAAAATATTTGCTGTCGATCTTATTTTGTTTCAAACGGCTAGTAATTGCTGGCAACTGTACTATGGCCGGAATTATCGTATTTGGAGCTAGGTCGTAAATATAAGTAGATTTTGATCTGATATCACCATAACCGATATTAATTTCGGTCTTAGGAATAAGTTTCAACAAACCGATCGATGCATCGAATATTTCTGTTCGATCGGCGTTATCATCGGTCCAATCGCGCCGTGGATCGTTAAACTGCTGGGTTGGATCTGTTAGAGATCCTCCTGCTGGCAGTGGATTTGCAGTTCGTGAAACTTGGAAGGCATTATATCTATCTTGGCCATAATCTGCACCGAAAGAGATTTGATCAATCGGGGCAAAGTCAAAGCCAACTGAGTGCGAATAGTTATTATTACTTCGAAGTCCGAATATTGTTCTAGTATCAGTTGCTGGATAATATTCTTTACCAACTCCCAAGGTTGAATTTACAGAGAACTGTGATATCGGTGTAACTATCCTGATCAAGGCATAACGATCCTTATTACGGTCCGAAATGTCGAACTGTCTTAATGATGGTTGTTGACCGGCGGCAAAAAGTTCCATGCCGTCAAAATGGCCAGTGCGGACTGAGTGTTCAAATGCGCCGCGGAATGATAGCCAAGAAATACCGGTCAGATCAATTGATACCCGGCCGGTGTTTTCAGTTGATTCTTCAGTGGCTCTGTGAGTCTGTTCAAATATTGCCCGAGTATATCCAACACCAAAGCCTAGACAAGAGAACGGACTTACGGTTACATCAGTATCTAAATTATGACGCTTAAAACTTAACGGCTCTGTCTCTTTATTCCTTGTTGCTATTGACGTATCATACCTGACAGCCTGACCCACTTTAAATGGTGCTGTCTTATTGTTAAGTTCATATTGCTTGTATCTTGTACTGACATATAGCCAGTCCGTTGGTCGTGACGTGAAAGTAAAATTACTTGCCCAGACACGCGCTTTGATTTCTGACATTTCCCTATCAAGAGGAATGATTGGCAAAGCGGAGTTAATGGTAAACGGGATCAGGGGATTGTTGTTGGATAGCTGTCCGACCGACAGGAATGCGGTTGCATGATTACGGC
>CAZCYM010000023.1:0-1210 GCA_964502945.1 uncultured Candidatus Saccharibacteria bacterium | reverse complement strand
GGTATTTTGATTCGTATCTGGCCAAAGGGCTTCTCGGCCCATTGCCGGTCCGGCAGTGGGTGAGTATGATATCCGCAACGGATTATCCCAGGTAATTACAGGAATATTATTGCGGAAAAAAGATCCGTCATATCCGAAACGTATGTAAGCACGTTTATTAGATAATTCCATACTGGCACCTAAGTCTGTAGTTCGGTGATCAAGCGGAACAGGAACTTCATCTGCTAGAGTAAAGCCGAAACTAGTCCCCCAAGGCTGATTGCCGCTTACATGCGTATTCTTAAGAGTCAAATCATAAGCTAGGCTTGACGTCGAGTTATATTTTAACTTGAGATCAGAAACGTTACGACTGCTTCTCAGGTCAAATAATGAAGCACTAGTTGCTGCGTTCGCCAACTTTATGGTTTTGCTTTGTATTTTGCTCTGAATACTGTCATCGAGCATTAATACTCCCGGTGTTGGCGATGTATATAGTGTTCGAGTTGAATTGCTATAGAATAGCGGGATCTGATTATACCCAAATGACATTTTCAATTTGCCAAATTTATTATAGGAACCGGAAAATTCCTGATCGTTATAACCGATATGATTACCATTGAACTTAAAAGAAAATTCTTTGGTTTTCTTATTAAGACGGAATTTATCAAGAGTCCAGCCTTGGCCAAAGTCATTATAGCGTTGGAACCTGGCTTCATCGGAGTTTTCTCCGAAAATAGGTAATCGATATCCGAAATTAATCTGATTTTTAGGCTCTTGTTCTTGAGCAATTGCCCACGAGGAACTAAGTATGAATACCGTAGCAAGGATTAGCAAAGGAAATCTGGTATTTTTTGTCATTTTTCCTCCTTATCTATGCCAGTAGAAACCAGCTGGACTATTAGATCCGTGGATTTGCTGGTGGCAGTTAATACAGCCCCGACCAATAAGGCGATTGTTTGCGCCGACAACCTGAGCCCCGTCATATATGGTTGCCGGATGCCTGCTTGGCACGTGGCAACGCTGGCAAAGCATCGGTACCTTTGCAACTAACAAGCGATCATTGTTTGTGCCATGAGGATCATGACAAGTGACACAATTATTCGCTACCGGAGCATGTTCATTTAAGAACGGACCTCTTTTTTCGGTATGACAACTTATGCACAGTTCATTAATAGTGTTGCCAACTTTAAGCATCTTTATATTATTTGAACCGTGAGGTGAGTGGCAGGAG
>CAZCYM010000022.1:9556-11077 GCA_964502945.1 uncultured Candidatus Saccharibacteria bacterium | reverse complement strand
GATTAATCTTCGGTGGTTTATTGGAAAGAACTAGGCTCTACTCGCTATGACTTCAACTATTGTCAGTATAGCATAGTAGTTATTTATATGTCAAACTCTGAAATTTTCCCTAAAAATTACACAAGATTTCGGACCTTCTCTTGTTTACCATGAGCTTGTCGAATGGGCCAACCGCCTGCCTACGTTAAAACTTCGGCGGGCAAGCGAGGCTCGCTTGAGCGAGCCGAGCGATTCAGAGAATTCCTCGCCAAATCAATGGTTTTCTGTTTTTCTTCTTCGGCTTATTTGATTTGCTTTTCTACTAATGCCTCCGAGAGGATTTGAACCTCTAATCCCTTACGGGAACGGCGTTCTAAGCGCCGCGCGTATTCCATTTCCGCCACGGAGGCAATAAAAACATTCTATCCTAAATCCAAACAAAAATCACCCTTCGATAAACTCAGGATGATTTTTGTTTAATCAGTACTGATTACAATAATTTATATGTTTATGCCAAATTCAAGGCAAAATCGAGTATTGATTCGAGGCATAGTAAAACTACGACGAGAATCAAACGAAGATTTTAACAAAGAAGTTGGCTAAACCCAGAGGGCATGTCATGGCCATAGAATTCTTATTCTGGCCAGCATGCAGATAATTATTGTACTAGACGTTAAAGAAGACTGTCCAGTTAACGACTGTGGCTAGTGTCTGGAGTATTAATCCGACAGCTAACACTACCAAAGCACCGATGATACCATTAACGATTCTGGATTTAGCCGCTCCAGATTTGGTAGTGTCATCACCGGCCATCATATACATCATACCGCCCCAAACGATAAAGATTACGGCGACAATAACGCTAACCAAGATAAGGAATCTGGCAATCGTTTCTATAACACCTTGGACATCGGCTAAAGTTACCGGTTGGCCAGCATAGGGTGATGTCGGGGTTGGCAATTGAGCCAAGACCAAAGCCGGCACCAAAGCCATTGCGGTGGCAATTGAAACTTTTGCTACTGTTTTGAATTTTGTCATGAAAACACCTCCTTTTGCGATAACTGTCCGCGAGCAAGTCAATCTCATTGACGAAGCGAGCGGTTATAATTATCAGCATCCGCCGACTTCGTCTGGCCAAAGGCCGACTATGTCGAGCCGACGGCCGAAGCCTTAGCGAAAGCGGACACATTTTTATAAAAAAATCTACTTCTCTATTATATCAGAACTACGCCGAAGAATATCAACACCCCGTATATCAACAAGGATTGGCCTCCTATAATGACCAGTGTTTAATCGACATAGTCATCTAACTTTCCCATTAAAACTTTAGACTAACATTGAATAATAATCGGCCAGGAGTTATATCCTTGCTGTATTACGGGGAACATCCTCCAGAAGTAGCCGAAATTACTTAAAAAACTTCAAGGGATCACCCGCTAAAGCTTTTATAGTATTGACAATGACTCCCGCCCCGAATATAATGGCTGCTCCTATTATTCCGGCCTTTAATATATCTTTTGCTGCCTTGACTCGCGTTGAATC
>CAZCYM010000022.1:0-9525 GCA_964502945.1 uncultured Candidatus Saccharibacteria bacterium | reverse complement strand
TACCGGCCCAGACCACAGCAATACCAGCCAAGATCTCTCCAAGAACCATGAGAAAACCTCCGATATTCTCCGAAATTAGTATAATACTATCAAGTGAAATCGGCACTCCGGTCGGAATTTGTTGAGCGTTAACAAAGCTTAGGGCAGTAAAAAACAGCGCAAAAAAATTAAAAAATAAAAACCTTTTTAAATACGGAGTCATTTTAAAATAGATTCGGTAAACAATTATTGGAAGAACCAGGTAGGATCAGAGACTACGTTGGCAATGGTATTGAGAATTAATCCTACTGCGAATAATATAACTGCTCCAATAATAGCATTATTAAATATGGCTTTGGCTGATGTGACTCGAGTAGAATTATTTCCTGCAGTCATATAAGTTATACCTGCCCAGATAAGACCTATGCCCGCAATAATACCCGCTACAATTATAAGAAACCCGGCAATATTTTCTGCTACTGAGACCACATCACTTCCCAACAATTGAGGAGCATTAAAAGTGTCCGTCCAAGCTCCCCTAAAATCTATCTGCGCAACAGCAATACTGGTTAAACCAAAAAGACCTACCAATACAACGAGTAAGTACTTATTTGTTTTCATCAGAGTCAAATAACTGAACTTGTTCTAAAGTATTGATTATTTTAGAATTTATTCAGTAATTCTAAGTTATAAAATTGATACTGTCATTATAATTTAATAGCAATTCAATAGCAATTCAACTTATTAACAGGGGGTTAATTGCCAGTATGTAATTTTCCTCTTTGAGATACTCTATAGCCGAAATTATCTAGAGAAACAGCCATAAAAGAGTAGCTCCTGTCAGAGTTAAGACCATATACATCGAGCGAGTGTCTACTGGTCATAAGCGTATCAATTGCAACAGGTGCTGAGAAATAGCAAAAGATAAAAAAAGTACATACATAAACTCGGCTATTGGCAGGATAATTTGTATCCCAAACAATAGTAGCTCCAGAAGAAGTTACATTGATAGTCTGTAAATTAGACATTATGAGCCCTTGGACTGTTTGGAATGTTGCGATCCCCGAATAACCCGTACTCCCACCTAGGTCAGACCCTGCTACTCTAAAACGATACTTCCTATTAGCTCCTAGGCCAGAAAAAACTATGGCGTGTGATGTGCCCAAAGTGGGACTAAATATTTGCATATTACAATAAAACAAGATCGAACAAAGTCCCGCCTGACTATCTGTTGGCCGATCCGTATCCCAGGTCACAGTAGCAGAGTCCCTGGTTATGTTTGTAACCTGTATATTTGAAATTACTGGCAGATTAACTGGTATTGGAGATACTGTGTTTGTTGGGGTAGTGGCAATACCCGAAGTAGTCGTGAATAAATAATACCCCAACACTCCCAGATTGCCCGTACCATCTCTGGATTTGACCCAAATAAAATAATAAGTGCTAGAAGTAAGACCCGATAGATTTACCGCGTGACTAGTTACTAATCCCGCGCTTAGGGTGCTACTAACTCCGCATCGGCTGGCCGTTGTACAGTATTCAACCTGACTGTCGCTTGCCTTATCCGTGTTCCAGGTAACCGTGGCTCCAGTTTGGGTAATGTTGGTTACCTTTACATTTGAGATCTTGGGTGGTCTATTTTCACCCGGTGGCACAGAAGAAACCGGACTAATTGCAATGACTACATCCTGAATCTGACCGCCATTAGCGTAAAGAGCAGAGTCAAATAGTAGCGGATAGGTAGGAGGAACGGAGCTGGCATGGATAAGGGTTCCGTTGTGGTAATACTTTACTACTCCAGACTCAAGGGCCACTCTATATACATCACTGGAACTATAAAGAAGGGGAGAAGTGGCTTTTTGAATCCCATTCTCATAGACAACGACGCTACTGCCATAATTGGGTCCGGCTTGAATAGCATAATCTAAACTAGGATAATCGGCATCAGGATCACCGTTACTTAGTCCGGCCATGCCAGCATTGTTGGTCATTCGAAACTCGACATAACCTTCGTAGCCAGTTGGGATATACTGGGTAGAAGAGGCGCCAGAAGCGCCGGCTCCCCAACCGTTGGGAGTAGT
This sequence comes from uncultured Candidatus Saccharibacteria bacterium, assembly GCA_964502945.1. GTDB lineage: Bacteria > Patescibacteriota > Minisyncoccia > 2-02-FULL-40-12 > GWA2-44-9 > 2-01-FULL-39-28. The sequence goes on along the minus strand of CAZCYM010000022.1, from coordinate 7,465 downwards.
TTTAGTAATAGTATTGCCCGACGGGATAACATCCACTAAGTTCTGCCAAATTATACTTACTGGCGAAGACTGGAAAGCAGAAACAAATTTAAATAACCCAAAAAATAGTATGACAAGTAAAAGCGTCAACAAAAAAGATGGGACATATTTAAAAAACTTCATATTTATGAACAGTTATTTAATATCTTAAGAAGAGGATAATCAATCGGTACCGATGTTCCGAGTTTTAATAATTCGGGTATGGTTAATATTATCGTAAAAACACCCATGATAATAAGGCCACCGACAATCCCCCAACCAAAAGCTTTCTTAGCGTTTGAAAATTCAGTCGAACTCCCTCTACTTTTAAGAAACAAGATGCCATAGACAATCATCATTACCCCTAAGGCAATTATTCCAAATCTTAAAAACCAGCAGGATAATTTGCTAAGAAGATTAAAAAAGCTTTGAATATCAAGCGCCGCTCCCGGAGCATTTTTTAAGTTATCGGTTATTTGAGCAAGAAGAATCTGTTTCATCCCGTTAGAAGTAGCCCCGCCAAGGTCCTACGGATTTTTATGTTCCGGTTCCGAGACTTATAATATTCTCCAGCAGAATAATAAAGCCCCTTCCTATTAGAATAATAATAAGTCCGATGATTGCATAGAAAAGAATCTTCTTGCCTGTCTCAACTTTACTCGGCTCTCCCCTGCCGAATAAGAAGAACAGGCCAGCCAAGACAATCATCGCTACGATGATTGGACCGGCAATATAATAAAGAAAGAGGATAATGGCATTGATCAGATCATCAAAGGTATTTATTTGACCTGAAAATGGATTCGGAATCTCAAAAAGAAAACCTGAAGACTGAGGTTCTGGGGCCGGCGGAGGAGGAGGTGGCGGGGGAGGTGGAGGTGGAGGTGGAGGCGGTGCTGAATTAGTTACGGTGAAATTTGCACTCGTGGCCAGACCATTCGTCCGAGGAATATTATCAAATAACTGCAGTCTATAGATACCAGCCGGAGTTGATGCGGGTATAGTAAAAGAGCAAAATCCTGAAACATTAGGAACGGCGCCGATTGTCGAAGTACAACTTCCGGCGTATATGTAAGCAAGATAGCCAAAATCATTAGCAGCTAACGGATAAAGTCCAATCCAATCTGTCGCTACGGGGTTAGGCGGAACCGCATCCAAATTAATCCAGGATACAATAACTGAATTTCCGACCTGAACCGTGGACAGATTAACGGTCAAGGTTGGATGAAGCGGTGGGGGCGTTGGGATAGAACCTGTCGTATCGATGGCACAAGATGCCTGCCAATTGAATGGACTTGTGTTTACTGGAGTACCGCTACTAGTTTTAACATTTAAGGCAAAGCATCCGTTTGGAGGCACGGCTAGTGACTGGCGAGAGAAACTGCAACTCTTATCGCCGGGTTTCATGCTGCATAAGGTAGCGGTTTCAGTATAAGTAAGATCAAGACAACTCTGCCCTCTGGTTGGAGTGGCTATGCTTGTTTTAAGCCCGATATCAAACTGTCCGGTGCCGGTAGTAGGGCTTGTAAAGGTAAATGCTCCTCCGCAAGCACTAAGACCAGTCGGCGGGGCGAGCCAATACTGCTGGTTAGCGACAGCGTCCTTGCCAGTCGGAGATGTGGATGAATTCAGATCACCAATCGCCCAAGGCCCAATGCCAAAGGTATGGCCAGCGTCAAAAGCACCGGAACTGGCATCCGAGTAAGACGGCCCGCCGGCATTGTAAGGACTGGCGTTACTCGTGTTTAAATCCAAACCCCAGTTAAAAGGCTTCACGCCCGCCGATGTCCCTCCGGTTAAGGTTCCTTGAATCTGCACGCATCCGTTTGCGGGAACGTTTACTGGAACAGGTGCCCAATGGCACTCTTTCTGCGTCGCCCCGCTGATCGCACATACATTTGGAGTAAGATTGTATGCTAGATCCATGCAATTCTGGCCCGGGCTTAAAGGAGTCTTGGAAGATGCGATTTTAAAATTCCAAGTATTGCCGGCTCCGGGCGGATTGACAAATGCCATAACGCCGCCGGCACTTTGCAATGCAAGGCCGGGAGAAATCCAATAAGATCGGTCGTGGTTGGTAGTTGTATTCCAATTGCCAGCGTAAAGTACTCCCGAGGTTATCGTCGCCCCGCCGGTACCTTGAAAATGTATCGGCCCGTCCGAGTTGTTATCGCGAAGATAAATAGAAGCAGTTCCACCTTTTCGTGCGAGAGGCGTCCCGCTCGGAACTCCGCGGCCACGCACGCAGGCAGGCCCGACTATATTAACTGGAACGTTGTTGGCCGCGCAGCTTTTGTCTGAGCCGCTGGTCGTACAGAGACTAACTGCGGTCCAGTTGGCGATGTCAGCGCAGTTTTGTCCGGAAGAAAGAGTGGCATACTCGGCACTCCAAACCCAACCGTTTCCTGCTCCCGGCGCCACGTCAAATGCCGCGGAGAAGTCCAAACTCGTATAGTTGCGATTCGTTACCCAATAAAACGGAGTGACTGTGCCACCGAAGTAGAAAGCACTGACATTGGTCCCCCGATTGAGAGTTGCAACCATGGCCCCGGAACCGTCCTGTCCGGAAACCGGATTACCAGATACCGCTTTAGTAGTAAATGAAGCATCAGGACCAGTAGCTAGATTACCAGCAGCATCTCTTGATTTGACTCTATAATGATACAATGTGTTTGCCGATAGTCCAGACAAAGTTGCCGAATGAAATGATACCGGGGTTGCATTAATGGTTGTAGATGAGCCATATGCGGCGGTAGTGCCATATTCAACTTGGGTATCTGAGGGTTCGTTTGTATTCCATGATATATCAGAGCTAGATTGGCCAATGTTTGATACTAGGATGTTAGATATTACAAGTGGTAGAGACGCGCTACTCAAAGCTAGTTTTCCAAAGTAAGCATCAGTTTGACCATTTGGTGTATTATCATAAGGATTAACCAGAATTAAGTTAGTTGAATCACTGGAGCCAGCAAAATAGAAGTTACCGTTGTTATCAGCAGCGGCTCCACGTCCTACATCGGTATTTGATCCTCCATAATAGCTTGAGTATTTAATTTTAAGATTAGAATCTAAAATTAAAAGAAAAGCATCACTTGCTCCCGTAAGGGTGGATTGAACAGCATCTACGGTAACTACCCTATTAGTTGAACCCGTAACTCCGGTTAGGTAGATATTGCCGGAAGAATCAACCGCGGTTCCTTCTGGCCTATCATTGGCATTGCCGCCAAAATATGTGCTAGCCAATAATTGCGAGCCGTCAGATGAGATTTTTGAAATAAATGTATCGTTGCCGCCTCCGCCGTATGTTGGTTGAACGGCTCCAGCAGTGATTGGGAAATTAGTAGATTGTGTCGGGCCAGTAACATAGATATTGCCCTGGGCATCTATACCGGCAAATTCATGCGTCTCCGTTGATTCATTTGATGATCCCCCCAAATATGTAGACCAGAATAAGGCGCCAGTAGAACTTGAAAATTTAGATACCAAGTAATCTCCGTTACCTCCATAGGTAGTATCATAGGCACCGGCAGTAGCTACATTGGTCGAACTAGTGGTAGTCAACAGGACTGGATCTCCGTTTCTAGGGTCAACTCTTATAGAATTTTGGTGCTCTTCAGTGTTCGTTCCTCCAACATATCGGGCCCATAAAACTTGAGAGCCGTTTGTGTTTACTTTGGCAATGACTGCATCGCCCAGTCCAATTGGAGAATTAACAAAAGCGTTACTAACGGCCAAAGGATAGGTTCCAAATTCGCGAGCAGAAGCAAGATACACATTGCCGTTGAAATCCACGGCCAAGTCCCGCACTATCCACGGATCATTAGTCCCAAAATAACTGGCCCATAGGAGATTGCGTCCATCATTAGAAAGCTTAGCTACAAAACCATCCTGATTGCCATATTGAGGAGCTGAAACACCACCCTGAAAGGAGGTTTGAAAAGCTCCGGAAGTAACAGGAAACCCTCTGCCAGCTCTACCGGCTATATATATATTACCTTGACTATCAAGCTCAATGCCATACGCCCTGTCATAATTAGGGCCACCAACAAGTGTTGACCAAATAACCTGACCGGTTGGACTTATTTTTGTAACAAATATATCAAATTTTTGGACCGAGGTTGATTCTGGAATTCCAGGATTATGGATAGTCTGGTAGACCCCAGCGGTTACCGGAAAGTTGGGAGAATCTGTGCCTCCAGTTACATACATATTACCTTGATTATCAAAGGCGACATCTCTTATTTGATCTCCTCCTTGAGAACCTCCTAAATAAGAAGAGAAAATTAGATTAAATTGCTTGGTCAATAGAGGGGATGGATAAGTGGTCATATTACCAGCATTATCAAAAACGCGGATACGATAGATATATTGCCCGGGAACACTCAAAGAGTCATATATTGCCGAACCCCAATCGTTAGAATTGGGGATAGAGTTCACAAATGCAACAGTTGTCCAATTACAACCAGAGTGTTTTATATCAGTACAAAGAGCACCATTAAAGGGTGCGTGATCAATCGATACTCTGTCTAAAAACGATCCGCCACTATCCGTCGCTTCCCAAGCTATTCTTGTAAGAGAAGGGTTAATGATGGTGGTATCCAGAAACATAACTCCTGGAGGTGTTGTATCTGTCTGATTACCTGAAACTACATTAACAAGAACGTTGGAAGCAATGGTTCCATTTGCTCCACCACAGGTAAGAAAGAATATTGTATCATCTATTAATCCGCCTAAATTTTGCGATCCATTTGTGCCAGACCAAACAGTGCTGTCCCTATCATTTGATACACTTCCCGAAGTAGAATTATTACAGGACCAACTGATTAATACGGAGTTACTAACGGTAACATTACAAACATCCTTCGATCCGTTACAAGTAATCGAAGCCGATCCGATAGTTTGAGCGTCAACGAAATAGACTGTGGCCAAGCAAAGGAATAAAATTACTGGAACAATAAATTCTATTTTTGATTTTTTCGTCATAGAAATGTTGGCATTTTACCCTGAAGAACACTCTCGACTAGATAAATAAATCCTTTACCGATTAAAACAACTCCAAATCCAACAAGAGCCCAGAATAAAATACTCTTGGCTTTTTGTATCTCGCCAGGATTACCGCGAGAAATCAAGAACCTCACTCCGGAATAAATTATCAGAATAATAATAAGTGAACCGGCAATATTTAGAATCCAGTCAGCAATAATAACAACAAGGTCAAAAACGTTCTGAGTTTTACTCATCCCTATCAAAGGATTAAAAATTCCCCATTTAATAAGTTTATCTTCGCCAGGCTGGCCAGGAGGAAGGCCACCGCCACAAGCTATAAAAGCATCGCCGGCATGACCTGCACATAGAGAGTCACAGCTAGCAAAGAATCCGCGATCAACTGAATATCCGTCATTGCACTCGCAAGTAAATGGCGCTAAAAGGGCAGTACAATTAACACAGCCCCCGGCAGAACCTAAGGGAACAGTCATATAGACGCCACTGCTTGTTTTACTATTTATTCTTTCGTTCCATGCTGCAGCTTCAAAATAAAATTTGTAAGTTCCTGCATCGTCATCATCCCAGGAACCATTGATAGTCCATGGGGCCTTGGCTATGTTCGACTGATTAAATGTGGCAAATAATTGCCCTGGCTTTTTATCATCTGTCAGGCCTAATGCATCCTCCTCATAAATATCAAAGGCAACCTGATCACCAACACAGTTAGTGCCGATTACTTGAAGATTTACAGGTGAACCAATTAGCGGTAGGTCCGAAAAACATTTATCCCAATTTGCATAAGTCAGCTTACATGAAGAAGCTTGCGGTTCTGGAGGAGTAGGACTACTTGCAATAACCGCATTTTGAATTTGGCCGCCATTAGCGTATAGGGCAGTGTCAAATAAAAGAGGATAAGCAGGAGAAACGGAGCTGGTATAGATCAGGGTTCCGTTGTGGTAATACTTTACTACTCCAGACTCAAGGGCCACTCGAAAGACATCGCTAGGATTTGAGACAATAGGCGAAGTAGTTTGGTAGATCCCCTTTTCATATACAGCCACGGTAAGACCGTAGTTTGGTCCGGGTTGGATGGCATAGTCTATGTCGGGATAATCTGCATTAGAATCACCGTTACTTAGCCCAGCCATGCCAGCATTATTTGTAGTGCTGAACTCGACATAACCGTCATAACCCGAGGGAATGAATTCTACTGATGAAGCACCGGCATCCCAGCCAGAGGGAGTACTCTTGGTAATAGTGTTACCCGACACAGAAACATTTACCGGATTCTGCCAAGTAACACTTGCCTGAGCAAAAACAAAGTGAAAACAAAATAGCCAAAATCCACTAAAAAATAGTGCGAGCATTAAAACATTATATCTTTTGCCAATCATTAATTTAAGTTAGGCGGAGTGGGCGGCATAGATGACGGTGGTAGAACTACTGGAGGTGGCGGTGGCATAAAATTTTCTTCTTTTCTTTTTTTCCACCATTTCCAACCAAACCAAGCAATTACCGCTACACCGACTCCCCCGACTACATAAATGAGGATAGTATTGAGATCAAAACCAGTGAAGAAACCTGACGTCGGCTCAATTGATGCTACTGGAACTGGCGTAGCCCGAGGCTTTTTGCAATCATTAGAACAATTTTTTTCGCTCTCTCCGCCAGCCGTATCACAAAGATTGTCATCATTACAAAGAGAGCTGGCACTAACAAAAATAGTAACGGACTGCTTCCCTTGGTTGTCATAAAACTGAACCCTCAAACCATCACTGACATAGGGTCCCTTGGCTACTATCTTGCCGGCCGTAAATCCAGACTTGCCACCTTTCGGATCAAAAAGGAAAGTCTTGGCTATCTCTCCCTTAAAATTAAGGATGTTTCCTCTGTAAGTCGATTCTGGCGCTGGCGACTCGGGAGAAAAAACCTCACTTACCACATCATATTTTACTTCATAATCTCGATCAGCAAAAAGTTGGCCATTATCATAATAAAGATAAAAGATATAGCTTAAAGAACTAGGATCAGCACCAGAACTTGGCTTAGTCAAAGCTGATGCAACCGAGAAGGATAGAAACAAGACACTAACAATAATGATTTTTTGTACTATTTTTAACATAATATTTTAATTTTTTATTTAAATTTATTATAACACTTTGAGTAACCATCTAATATCATTACGGTGGACAAAATCCATTGCAAACTGGGCTGGTAAACCTGCCGCCAGGGGTTAGGGCGCATCGGTTCTGAGAATTACAATCATAGGTATTTACTTGAATATTGCCTGGTCCAAGTTTACCGTTAGAACATGAGAGGGAATACCAAGGTCCTCCGCCAAAAATAGACGGATCAGCTAAACTTTGAATCAACGTATTGGTGATGAGCCAGGCAAGCATGACGATAAGAAGACCAATAAAAGTATCGTTGAAAATTCTTTTACCAGTAGACAGCATCCCCGGAT
>CAZCYM010000021.1:0-11536 GCA_964502945.1 uncultured Candidatus Saccharibacteria bacterium | reverse complement strand
TCAAGGATATCGTTGTCACAAAAAGTAGAAATGCTCTTTCATCAAAAAGCGCCACATCGGTAAGAGAATAAATTAAAACCCAAGGAGCAAAAATTAAGGTAGCCGCATAATAAATTAATAAGGTAGCGCTGGTATCATTATTCATTATTACAATATCTCCACGATCGTATAAATATTGTAATCGTATATTTACAAAATTCTCGTAAGATTTTTTGAATACCAGCCATAAGAACCAAACAGTTGTAACTAGCGCCAGAATTCCCATTTCTGCGGCAATATGCAAATAAATATTATGGGCCGAAGAACCAGCTCTAGCTAAATATATATTTTGTTTAAGAATTATCGGAAAATTGCCTATACCGACGCCTAGTAGAGAATGTTCTTTTATTGATTTGAGACTTACTTTCCATATATCGATTCGCTGACTATTCGACGTCTCGCCAAAGTCTACAATAGATTTGATCCTTTTGCTGAATAAATCCAAATCCGTTTTACCAACTAAAAACTGAGGCGAGACAAATATCGGATAAGCTACCGCAAAAAGTAAAAAGAAAACAACCATATACAAAGAAATATATTTAAAAATGTTTTTATAATAATTTTCTACTCTTGTTCTGTGCATCCAGTAAATAACTCCAAAAATAATAATTATAACCCCAACACTTGCCGCCCATATTCCTCTTGTTCCACTAAGTATTGCAATTAAAAAACCAGCCGGAATCCACAAAATCGACATATTCGCCCTCGTCCTTACCATTCTATCCAAAGTCACGTCTTGCGATGTCGTGACTTTGGAGATGGTAACTATTTTTGATAAAGCAATTGCAAATATCGCCGGTAAGCCGAGTAAAACAAACTGTGGAAATGAATGTGAATCTGGAAATAGAGAAAAGACCCGAAGTGATAGTTGATCGCCATAGTATGCAAACCAGGTATTGCCTAAACGAACTGCGATTTGAGACCATAAGACACCGAACTGTCTCATCTGTATCCCTTCTCCCCAAATTCTCATGAATTGATAGATATCAATAAAATAAGTCGAGGCAACCTGAATAAATCCAACAACCGTCACAATAATGGTCGGGATGGCAATGTTCTTAATGAGTCTTTCTGAAAAATTCTTATTTTCTATAACTAAATTATAAATAACTATGCCCACGAAACTAAGATTTACAAAATATACAATTCTCGTTAAGGCGGCTATTTTATTAACTGCCGGAATAACAGATAAAAAGGCAAGAGTAAATGTTAAACCTAGTAAAAAAGCAGGATCATTTACTAAATTTCTAACTTTTAAACTGTAATTTTTAATTTTTAATTTTAAATTTTTAATTTGAGGCCATGACCACTTAATAAATATAATGGCCGAAAGTATCCGCCAAGTATTTAAATTGTCGTATTCGGCCATTATCGGAATAGCAATAAAAAATGGAATGGATCGAACAAAAAACACCGTTGCATCTTCAATTGGCGCCATGACTACGTAGATTGCTAATCCTATGGCTAAAAATACGGATGTTTCTCGCGGTAAAACACCGATAATAATTAAACTAAACAGAACAAGCTGAGCTAAAAATACCCAGTTGATTAACTTGACACTTTTTATATTATTTGTTATCATAATAATAGCTGAAAGTCCTGGTTTGTCAGTCTGGAAACGTATGTCCAGCGTTACCAGGAACAGAGGCCGCCTCGACGATAGTCGAGGCGTTATTCTTTTATGCGTTCAAAAAATCTTTCTGTGAACTTTTTCCAATTATATTTCTTTACAAATTCCGGACCTTCAGATTTTATTTTATTTGCTTTTTGTTCATTGCTCAATGCTTCTTTCATCGCTTTCGCAATATCTTCTATGTTTCCACTTTTTGAATAAAAAGTGTAATCCCCGAATAATTCACGACCTAATTCATTATCAGCTATAACTGATGGAATTCCAAATGATAAGGCCTCCATCGGCGGTAATCCGAACGCTTCTCTGTCAGAAACATATATAAAAGCTTTCGCTCCGGCATATAACTTATTGAGGTCTTCTCTTTCCTCTAAGTAGTTATGGTAAACGATTCTTTGGCTACCTAGCTCTTGATTTGTCTTCTGCACTAATTCCTGGATAACCGACGTATTGCCTGCCAGACCGACAGATGGATATTTGTCCTGTCCAATCATTACCAACTTTAAATTAGAAAACTCTTTAGCTATTTTTTTAAAAGCCAAAATAGTTTCTTTGGCATGACGACGAGGAAACATTTGCCCGACATATAGCCAATAATTTTGAATTTGCTTAGGATTTAGGATTCCTGCCCGTCCAGCAGGCGGGTCGGATTTAGGATTTACTCCCAAATAAGATACAAAAATCTTTTCGGGATTAATGCTATATAATCTTGCTACTTCTTTTTTGGATGTTTCGGATATTGCCAGTATCTTATTTGCTCTTTTTGCCGCCCAATTCGTGAACAACCAATAGGCTAATTTGTAACGAAAGGGTAGATTACCATATTTGTATTCGTAATAAACGTCATCGGTAAGCATAACCATTGATCGGCCAAAATATAAAGGTGGGAGCATATAGGCCGGAAAAAACATCCAATCAAGACGGTCTGCCATTGCTCGCAGTGGCATTAGAATGTGATAAAAAATATTAAAAGATGGGAAACCCAGAATTCGTTTTATAAAAATAGGGTTTTTAAAAATCTCGTCGTTAGGAATCCCCTTTTTAAAATACAGATATAATTTATATTCTTTCTGCCACTCATGATTATTGGCATATTCTTTCAGCAAATTCAAAGTTAACTGGCCTACTCCCCAGCGTGATTTCGGATCTTCTAAATTTTCACATTCTATCCCTAGCTTGATCATTTTATTTTCCCCATTCTGTGGTGGTAAAAGTCAAAAACTCCTTTCAAAATTGCCACGGACTGTTCAAGGTTATGATATATCATAACCTTGAATATTTGTTTTAAAACAATGATCCAACTCCATGGCCAAACTAGAATCTTTATATACCCTGGACCGTTTTTTAAATTAAAATAAAGGGCATTGCGGTAATGGTATCTTAATAATAATGGTGAGCCAAGTTTTTTCGTAGTTGATGAAACGTTATGATGTATCATAACATTTTGCGTGATTGAAATTGAAATACCAGCTTTTCTAGCCCTGACAGAAAAATCGGCATCCTCAAAATACAAAAAGTATTTTTCATCTAATAATCCTATTTTTTCGAAAACACTCCTATGAATTGCCATCGCTCCTCCTATCGCATAAATGTAGCGACTTGCGATGTCGCTACATTTACTAATTTTATAGCCATGCCGTAAGGTTGGTTTCAACCACTCGATTTTACCGCAATATGCAGTTTGGTCTCCCTCATTCAGAGGTATGCCCACAATACCATCTAGTTGGCTTAATTTGGCCTTTAAAGACGCCGTAAACCCCGGCTCCACCCAAGTATCATTATTGAGTAAAAGCACCCAGTCGAGGCCATCCTGGCCTCGCTCTGAGCTCCACCGAAGAGCCCCTTTAATACCCACGTTGTTACCTCCAGAAAACCCTAAATTCTGATCATTTCTAATCAATTTAACAGGCAAGACCTGTTTAAACAGGTCTTGCCTGTTAATGGTCAAACTATTAAAATCGGTCTCCTCTGAGGCATTGTCTATGACTATAGTTTGAAAGTTTTTATCTGTCTGTTCAGCGAGTGATTTTAGAAGCTTTATCGTGCTTTCAGAACCGTTATAATTTATTGTTACTATGGATAATTTCACTTCACTTATTATACACTAACTTAAAAATTTCTTTTCTAAATCTATCTGATGAAAATTTTTGAACGTAATTTCTGATAAACTCGACATTGTAATTTTCATAATTCTCATTGAGTCGCCTAACTCCATCAGCAAGAGCTTCCGGGATCGGGTCATCAAAAAATTCCCCGGTTTTATTCTCAATGACTGTTTCAACAGCTCCACCCCTGCGAAGAGCGAGCACCGGCTTGCCAAAAGACATCGCCTCAATCGGCGTTATTCCGAAGTCCTCTTCTTGGGGCATAATAAATGCCCTGCAGTTTTGATAGTAGTGTGGTAATTCTTTATCATCAACAAATCCGACGAATCCTACATTTTTCCCTTTTTCAACCTTATTTCTTAACTTTTCTTTTTCTGGTCCGTCTCCAACAATAATTAATGGCAGGTTGAGCTTACTGAATGCCTCGATAGCAATATCGATATTCTTGTGTTTATATAGTCTCGCAACAATAAGATAATAATCAGAATTTAGAATTTGGAATTCCTGCCTGCCGGCAGGCAGGTGTTTAGGATTTCGTATTCCTGCCCGTCCGGCAGGCGGGTCGAATTTAGAATTTAAATTACATGGTGGATATATCACCTTCGCGTCTCTTCGATAATACTTATGTATCCTATCCCGTATATGTTCTGATATCGCCACAAATTCATCCACCCTATCTGATGCTTGACGATCCCAGATACGAAGAAGATGGCTCCCTACAGAATTTAGAATTTTGAATTTGGAATTTAGCATTTTTGAATGCAAGTCCCAAATCTGACGAGTCGGACTGTAGCAATAGCAAATATGTTTAGTTTTCGGCTTAAGAACTAGACCTTTTGAGAATACGGCCGAGGAAGAAATAACTAAGTCGAAATTAGATAAATCGAAGGATTCTATCGCTGTCGGCATAAGAAAAAAGAAATATTTATAATTCCTTGCTATGCCAGGAACTTTCTGGAGAAAACTCGGCCGGATTTCGGCGTTTGGTAAATACCGAGAAGTAAATTTTTTATTTTCAAAAAGAGTATAGATCGGAGCTTTTGGAAACATCTTATGCAATTCAACAAGAACACGCTCCGCACCGCTCAGATTATTAAGCCAATCATGGACAATCGCCATCTTCATGGCTATAAAATATCACGGTTTTTTAAATTTTTAACTATTGACTTTATATAATCAATGTGATTATATATGCGTGAGGAGAAATACACCCATGCCAGACAAACAGTCGAAGTGTAGCTCAAGTTTTATTGACAACCTAGATGAGAACACCAAAAAAAAGATTCGCCCATATAGAATAACGGGTTTGTCTGAAGATTTAACACCGATTCTTTTCAAAGCTGACCTAGACGAAAAAGACTCACGAAAAGCAGTTGAGTTAGCCCTAAAAGAAGTATTTTCTTATCATTAATGAAATACATCACGCACCGCCCTGGTGCTTTTTTATTAGCCCTTCGACTACGCTCGGGGCGAAAAGATAAGATGCTTTTTAGGCATCTTATCTTTTCGCCACAACATTTTTCTTATATACATCCAGATTCTCTAGCACAATCCCCGTTCCGCGAGCAACGCAAAAAAGCGGATCATCGGCAACGTTAGCCGGAACACCAGTAACCCGAGTAATTAGAATAGCAATATTTTTAAGCAACGCCCCGCCACCAGAAATGGTAATTCCTTTGTCAATAATATCAGCACAAAGTTCAGGCGGAGTCACCTCCAAAACATTTTTAACAATCTGGACAATTTCTCTTAACTGCTCGGACAACGCTTCGGTAATTTCGTTAGAACTTATTTCTATAGTTTGCGGATAACCCGATGCCAGATCTCGACCTTTTATACTTATTTTTTCTTCCTCTGGCTGTTTAATAGCAGACCCTATAGAGATTTTTATAAGTTCGGCAGTCCTTTCACCAATAGCCAAGCCATGTTTCTTTTTAATATAATCAACAATAGCCAGATCAAGTTTGTTTCCTCCTATCCTGACTGAATTCCAACTGACAATACCGCCAAGAGAAATAACGGCTAGTTCGGTTGTGCCGCCTCCTATGTTTAAGATCATATTTCCAGAAGGATTATTGATAGGAATTTTTGCGCCAATAGCCGCTAAAACGGGCTCTTTAACTAAATATACTGCCCTTGCTCCAGCATTCAAGGTCGCCTCTATCACAGCCCTTTTTTCAGTTGAAGTAATGCCAGCCGGAACAGAAATAAGAACTTCCGGCTTAACAAAACTCATAACTCCAATAGCTTTTTTAATAAAATACTTTAGCATCGCTCCGGTTATACGATAGTCGGCTATCGCGCCATCAACCAAGGGCCGATGAACAACGATACTATCCGGTGTCCGACCTATCATTTCTTTGGCTAGGTTACCAACCGCTAAAAGCTGATTATCTAGAACCGAAATAGCCACTACGGATGGCTCGTTAATAACAATTCCTTTCTTGGGGATAAAAACGACAGTGTTAGTTGTACCTAAATCAATACCTATCTTTGACAAATCTAGTGACTAGTGACTAGTGACTAGTGACTAGTTGGCTTACTGACCACTAATCACTGACCATTAATTACTTCTTTAAATTCTACGAATATCTGCTCCAATTTTCTGAAGACGCTCCTCTATTTTCTCATATCCTCTGTCTATTTGATAAACATTATTTATAATCGATTCGCCTTCAGCACATAGTGCAGCAATAACATAGGCCATTCCAGCTCGAAGGTCAGGGCTTTCTATCTCACGTCCTCTTAATTTTGTCGGTCCCCTTATCTCAACCCGGTGAGGGTCTAGGTTTAAAATATCAGCCCCCATTCTTTTTAGTTCTTCCGTCCACGCCAACCGTCCTTCATAGATTGTCTCATGAACAAGGGCTTGACCCGCTGATTGTGTTAATAACACACACAATGGTGCTTGTAAATCAGTCGGAAAACCCGGATACTCCCTAGTTTTTATCCCAAAGGCCTGAATTTTATCTGATGAATTAATCTCTATACTGCTTGAGCTCGTTTTTAAGTTAACCCCCGACTTTTTTAATAAACTAATCAGGGAATCGAGATGGCTTGGATTGCAGTTTTTAATTTTTATACTGCTACCTGAAGCCGCGGCCAATAAGGCAAAACTACCGGCCTCTATCCGGTCAGGTATAACCTTACATGTTCCGCCTTTTAAGCTAGAAATGCCATTCACAATAATAGTATGGGTTCCAGCTCCTTTTATCTTTGTCCCGCAAAGATTCAAAAAATCAGCCAAACTTTCTATCTCCGGCTCGCAAGCGCAATTTTTTAATATAGTCGTCCCCTTAGCTAAAACGGCTGTCATCATCATTGTCTCAGTTCCGGTAACACTCACATTATGGAAGATGAATTTACCCCCTTTTAATTTCTTGGCCGAAATTTCATAAATACCACCATTGCCACTCAACTTCGCTCCCATAGACTTAAATCCATCAATAAAAACATCTATTGGCCTTTCCCCGATAATACAACCACCGGGATGAGGAAAAACAACCTTACCCATTCTAGCCAATAATGGTCCAGCAAGAACAATTGAAGCCCGCAGTTTTTTGGCTATTTCCGGGTTGATAGAAGTTGAATTTATATTATCAGCGACTATTTGGTATTCGCCCTTCCGAATATGATCAACTTTAGCCCCTAAATTTCTTAAAAGTTCTGACATTCGGCCGACATCCTCAACTTCAGGAACATTAGTTAGTTTAACTGGTTTTTTTGTAAGCAAAGAGGCCGCAAACAATTTAAGAGCAGAATTCTTAGCTCCTTTAACTTCGATCGTTCCGCTTAATTTTTTACCTCCATTGATGATAAATCGTTGATTCATAGTTTTAAGCACATATAATATATAACTTTATGGCTGATAAAACAAATCTAGAACTGGAAATAAGTAAAATATATGGTAAAATATAGATCATGACCAAACGAACAAAACGTTGGCTATTTTACTCTGCCGTAGCGGTTTTTTTATTATTGAGCGGAATAGTTATTCTATACGCTCAAGGATATAAATATAGTTTTTCTGAACGTAAGTTTTTAAGAACTGGGGCCATATCTTTGAAAGTAAATAGAAATGCAAAAATTTTTCTAAACGATGAGCTTCAGGGAAATACTTCATTTTTTAACAGCGCCTACGGTATTGATCGACTTCTGCCGGAAGATTACAGATTAGCCGTTGAGGAAGATGGCTATTCAACCTGGCAAAAAACAGCCGTAGTCGAAGAAGGCTTTGTTGTTGATTTTCCCAATATATTGATTTTACCGGAAGAAGGAGAAAAGGAACAAAAACTATTCGAGGAAGTGGATTTATTATTTAAAGAGGTTGAATTGTCTAAAATATCGAGTAAAAGTATGGGAGAGATTCCAACCGAAGTTACTAAAAATTCGAGGGGGTTCCGATTCTCTGAAAATGAGAATAAACTTGCCTGGTGGACATTAAACGAACTCTGGATTTTGTGGTTAACAGACCAAAACTACCAACCGTTTCACAAAAAAGGAGATAAAGAACTAGTTACTCGATTTTCGACAATAATTCAAAATGCAATTTGGTTTAGAGGAGAAGATCACCTCGTTCTTGAACTTGAACGCTTCGACTCTAAAAACCGTCCCTATTCGATTTACCAAGTCATCGAAATAGACAAACGTGGCGGAGTAAATATTGT
Source organism: uncultured Candidatus Saccharibacteria bacterium (assembly GCA_964502945.1). Lineage (GTDB taxonomy): Bacteria > Patescibacteriota > Minisyncoccia > 2-02-FULL-40-12 > GWA2-44-9 > 2-01-FULL-39-28. The sequence goes on along the minus strand of CAZCYM010000021.1, from coordinate 3,095 downwards.
GGAATTATAATCCTTTTAAATTATCTCTTTGACCAAGCTGGGGCTTTGCGAGCCTTCTTAAGGCCATATTTGCGTCTTTCTTTGACTCGAGGATCGCGAGTAAGAAATTTGGCTTTCTTTAACTTCTTACGGAAGTTTTGGTCAAATTCAACCAATGCTCGGGCGAGGCCATGTTTAATGGCATCAGCTTGACCGGACAATCCCCCGCCACGAACAAGCACAGTGGCCTTAAAACGGTTAAGAGATTTTAATTTTCTCAATGGCGACTCCACGATCGACTGTAAAAACTTATCGGAAAAATAATCTCGATAATCTTTGTTATTTACTCTGACTAAAGCATTGTCTCCATCAACTGCATCAGTGGATTTCTTAGTGAATAGACGAATAATGGCTATAGATTCTTTTCTTCGTCCGACTGTCTGAAAGTATTTTTCTTTCTTTGAGCTCTTTTCCTCAGTAACTTTCTCAACTATTTTTTCGACAATCTCTGGCTCCACCTTTAAAACTGGCTCCTTTTTGGGCTTAGCTTCTTTTTTAACTTTTTTTGGTTTTACTGTAGCTTTAGTTATCATTTTAATTAAATTTCAAATTCCTAATTATTTTATCTCTTGTCCTATTAACCGGCAACATCAGATATACCATCTTGCGTAAAACTTCTTCCGGCTTTTTCTCCCATAATTCAGAAAGTCCTCTGGCCTTTATGCCACCATGGTAACCGGAATAGTGGTAATATTTCTTTTTGTTTAATTTATCTCCGGTAAATTTAGCATTTTTTAAATTCTTAATAACTACCCGACTGGTAGGCAGTTTATTCGGTGCATAGGAAGGAAGATTTTTCTCGCGCAAAATGATAGCAATCTTACTTGCAAAACGTCCTAGCGATTGATTTGTAGCATCTAGTTCGTATCTCATAAACTAAATTTTCATTTTACGCTTTAAACTTTTAATTTGAGCGGAATTTACAAAGTAAATTCCAAGATTGCTATTTCGGCTCCATCGCTTACGCGCCTGCCTAATTTTGAAACTTTAGTATATCCGCCATTTCTTTCTTTAAATTTTGGACCGATATCGGAAAATAATTTGTGAGTAGCTTTCTCGCCAAGATTCTGTCTAACCTGGCGCCTGGTAGCAAGATCTCCCTTTTTAGCTTTAGTCACAAGCTTATCCGTATATTGAGAGAGGGACTTTGCCTTAGCCACGGTAGTTTTAACTTTACCATGTTCTATCAATGCCGTAGCCAACGCTTTATAAAGCGCTTTCCTTTGATTTCTCTCTCTGGCAAATTTTCTATGATTTCCTCTTCGCACTCATGTATCATGTATCATGTATCATGTATCAATTTTTTATTTTGTTACATGTTATATGTTGCATGGTTTATAAACCTATTTGGCCTTCTTCTTTGCTTTGGATTCCTTTTTCGACTTAGCTGATTTTGGTTCTTTGGCTTCCGGAATTTGAATCTCAGAAACTATCTTGAAGTGATCAACAAGGATATCTGCCGCATCTTTCATGGCCTTCTCTGGATGGATAGAACCATCGGTCTCTACTTCCATAACTACTTTATTGTAATCAATTCTTTCCCCGACACGAATATTCTCAACAGAAAAATTTACCATTTTAATCGGAGAGAATATGGCATCAATAGCAATAACTCCAATCGGAAGTTTCTCTTTTTTCCTCTGTTCTACGGAAACATAGCCAACTCCTTTTTCAATCTCAAGTTCCAGATTTAAAGAACTTTTTTTCTCGGTTAAAGTAGCAATGTGTTGATCCTCGTTTATAAGCTCGATATCAGAAGTAAGCTTGATATCTTTTCCGGTTAGCTTCTTCTCGCCACTGGCATCTAAGGTTACTTTGACTGGACCATCGCCATGCAATTTAAATCTTAGCTTTTTAACATTTAAGATTATTTCGATGGTATCCTCAAGAACTCCAGTAATAGTTGAAAATTCATGCTCAACTCCTTTAATCTTTACAGAAGTAATAGCGGCTCCAGTAAGAGAAGAGAGCAAAACTCTTCGCAATGGATTTGCAATAGTTGGCCCGTATCCAGGCATTAACGGCAGTATTTCAAAAATTGCTTTATTGTCTTCTTTTGAGACGACTTTTATTTGTTCTGGTAATTGTAGGCTCACTTTGTTTGCTTTACTACGAATTTACTAATCTTTACAAATATACGAATAAAACCTTTGAAAAAAATTCGTACGTTCGTACTAATTCGTAAATTAGTAGTAATGTTAGCGCGAATAAAATTCGATTATTGATTGCAAATCATCTATCCTAATTCCACTTTCGGATAAAACTGGATGACCTTTCATTTTTGAAGTAGTTTTTTCTTTATTCAACTCGATCCAGCTTGGCGCTTCGTATGCTTTAAGCCATTGGGACATAAGATTTGAGAAGTAAGGAGATTTTCTACTCGCTTCTCTAACTCCTATTTCGTCACCGATCGAAATTTCGAATGATGGTATGCTGACCTTTTTTCCGTTTACAGTTATGTGACCATGATTCACGATTTGTCTGGCCTGATCGCGAGATTGAGCAAAACCACTCCTGAAAACAACGTTGTCCAGACGGTGCTCGAGCTTGTTTAAGATCATCTCTGAAGAATCAATTTTTGAAAGAGTAGATGCTTTTACATAGTTCTTAAACTGTTTTTCGAGCAAGCGGTAAATATTTTTAACTTTTTGTTTAGATTTGAGCTGAAGTCCATATTCAGAAAGCTTTCCAGCTCTTTTTCTACCATGCAATCCCGGCGGATATGGCTTTCGAATCATTGCTGATTTCTGAGAATACGAACGCTCGCCTTTCAAAAAAAGCCTTTCTCCTATCCGACGCTCTATTTTTTCTTTTGGACCCGTATAACGTGCCACGACATGTAACATGTAACATGTATCATGTAACAATTTTTACTTTGCTACATGATATATGATATATGAATTTAAATTCTGCGGGGTTTCTTCCTCCTTACACCATTATGGGCTATCGGAGTCGAATCCATAATAGAAACTACATTCAACCCAGTTGATGTAAGACCTCTTATTGCCGATTCTCGTCCTGGACCGACTCCTTTGACTACTATTTTTATATTAGTC
>CAZCYM010000020.1:3240-11761 GCA_964502945.1 uncultured Candidatus Saccharibacteria bacterium | reverse complement strand
CTACACCTTCGCAAACACTCTTTCCCTACACGACGCTCTTCCGATCTTCTTTAACCAAAATCAGAGCAAAATTCTATCCGACAAAAATAACCGTCTAGCCCTCGCTTATGGCACCAATAAAGGAGCTTTAGTTGATGAAATTCTGGAAGGTAAGGGCTTAGTCGTTGATGCTCCGATTCTATCAGTTCTCTTGGATGAGAGTCCAAATATAAAAAAATACGACTATAACAAAGATACGGCCATAGAAACTTTGACCAGGGCTGGTTGGGACAAGAAAGATGAAGCTGGCATTCTCATGAAAAAAGATGAAAAGCTGACTATCAAGCTGACAACCTCAACTTGGCCAGAGCTCATCGAGGTTGCAAACAGTATAAAGACACAGTGGAAAGAGTTGGGTGTAAATTTAGAAATAGAAACCCTTCCCACCCCAGACCTTCAGCAAGCAATAAAAGATAGAAACTATCAGATGCTTCTTTTTGGAGAAATAATCAGTTTGGATCCAGACCCGTTTACCCTGTGGCACTCCTCTCAGAAAAGAGATCCAGGTCTTAACCTTGCTTTGTATGACAATAAAGCCGCCGATGCCATTCTTGAAGAAGCTCGTAAAACATTGAACCCCCTTGAACGAGCTCAAAAATACAACAATTTCGAGCTATTAATTTCGGATGATATCCCAGCATTGTTTCTATACAGCCCCTACTATTTATATGGACATTCAAAAAACATAAAAGGTTTCGAGAATACAATCATTGCTACCCCCGCTGACAGATTCTTAAATATAGAAAAGTGGTATATTGACACAAAGCGAGTTTGGCGATAAATCACAATTATCGCTCTCGGCTTCAGCCCATTCAGGGCACGGAATAAATTTCTGCTGAAATTTTTCCTTGTGCTCGGCTCAGCCAGCCTGCGCAAATCCCTTCATGGACTAAAGCCTGCGCTCAATTGTAATTTATCGACTGCTATTGTAATTTTAAAGGTTATATGCTATACTTATGGCAACATCGTAAGTATCTCAACATATAACGTTTTACCCTCTTTTTAATAAAAACTCGCCCTTATAGAGCGAGAGATGCTTCGACTAGTTTATTGATTTTAAAACCTTATCTTACCAGATTTTACTTCTTTAGTGAATTGATAAAGTCCGATTGGAGCACAAATTAAGGCAACGATGAATCCAATTATGACTGGCCCCAATAGAACTAATAATCCGAGAGTGTCCTGTTGACTTAACATAACTTTTCCCCTCGAACTCTAATTTTCTATTTTTAATAATTACATAATTTATTAATTTTGTCAAGTAAAATTTGTACATTGCCCAGGTGATGGAACTGGCATACATGTACGCTTCAGAAGCGTATGGGAGCAATCCCGTGGGAGTTCAAATCTCCCCCTGGGCACTAAATAATTTACTCTACTAATTACTCTTTAATATACGACTCTTTTTATTCGTATATTCATATGGATTCGTAATTTGTAGCAAGAAAGTGATAGAACAAAAAAATAAACCAAATCCTGGCCACCAAAGGAACCAGACCCCTCAACGTCCCCACATGGGGTCCCTGTCTACCGACAGACAGGCTCATGGTCCCGATAAAAAGGATATGAGGAAACTCCAGCGTTCTCAGCGAGATCGTTGGATGAAACCGGTCGTCCGTCATGTAAGAGTTCTTCGGGAAACGGCCCGCAAAGAACAAACTAGAGAAACCGGTACAGAAACTGGAGGTCTTAAGATAGTCCATTTCGGAGGTCTTGGCGAAATCGGCAGAAATATGTCAGCTATACAATATGATGATGAAATAATCCTAATCGATGCCGGCGTCAGGTTTGGTGATGAGAAAATGCCTGGAATTGATTTTATAATTCCCAATCCGGGATACCTGGAAGGCCGAGAGCACATGGTAAAAGCGATGTTCTTTACTCATGGCCACATGGACCATGTAGGAGCACTGCCTTTCGTTTTGGATAAAATAGGCGATCCTGATTTCTATGCCGCTCCTTTAACCAAGGCCCTACTAATGAAACGCCTTGAGGAGTTCAAAGACAGGAGACCGGTAGATATTATGACCATTAATCCAGGCGACGAAATTAAAGTATCGGACAAGCTGTCCGTCAAAGTTCTCCGCATTAATCACTCTATCCCAGATGATCTTGAAATAATAATCAAAACTCCGATAGGCAACGTCGTCCATACTTCAGACTTTAAATTTGATGATACTCCGGTCAACGATAAACCGGCTGACGTAGAAGAGATGAAACAAATGAGCCGCGAAGAGGGCGTTCTTGTCTTGATGTCAGACTCTACCGGCGCCGAGAATGAGGGCCATTCCTTATCTGAACAGGATATTACCAACAACCTTGATCAGATAATTAGTGCGGCCACGGGCATGTTGATATTGGGGACATTTGCTTCTCTTATTAACCGAGTCCAGCAAATAATTACCATTTCTGAAAAATACGGAAAAAAGATAGTTTTTGACGGCTATTCAATGAAGACAAATGTTGAGATATGCAAAAAACTCGGCTACCTGAAGATGGCCCGGGATACCCAGATTTCAATGGATGAGATAGATAGCTATCCTAGAAACAAAATTGTTGCCGTCGTTACCGGCGCTCAAGGCGAGGGCAATGCCGTTTTAATGCGTATCGCCAATGGCGAACACAAATACGTCCGGATAATGAAAAACGACACTATCGTTTTCTCATCTTCAGTAATCCCTGGAAACGAGAAAGATGTTCAGTTCCTTAAGGACCAACTTTACAGGAACGGAGCGAAGGTTCTCAATTATAAAATGCTTGATGTCCACGCCGGCGGACACGGAAATAAAGAAGACCTGCGCCGGATGATCCAGTTGATGAAACCTAAATTCTTTTTCCCTATCCATGGCCAATACTCAATGATGATTAACCACGGCACAATGGCACAAGCAGAAGGTGTTCTTCCGGAGAATGTCATCATTGCCGATAACGGCTCCATTACTCATATTGAAAAAGATAAATGGTGGTTTGACCGTGAGAAAGCCCCATCTGATTATGTATTCGTTGATGGTCTTGGGGTCGGCGACATTGGTAATGTTGTTTTGCGCGACAGACAAATACTAGCCGAAGACGGCATGTTTGTCGTTATCGCCCTTGTTCAACACACCCCGCAAGGCCACAAGTTAATGGCCAGCCCCGACATTATTTCACGAGGATTTATTTACCTTAAAGAGAACAAGGAGATGCTCATGCATGTCCGCCGAAAAATAAGGCAAGTTGTTGAAAGTCAAGGAATGTACGAACCCAACTTTGCCTATCTCAAAGACCAGCTCCGCAATCAAATCGGATTGTTCTTATTTCAAAAGACTCAGCGTAGACCCATGATTCTACCAGTTGTAATAGAAGTCTAAATAAAAATCCTGCCATTGGCAGGATTTTTATTTTTGAGTATTATTAATATTATGATCAAAGTTTTCAGCGGAATCCGTCCTTCGGGTAAGCTTCACCTAGGGAATTACCTGGGAGCAATAAAAAATTGGCTTGAATTACAAAACTCCTCACAGCAGTCAATTTTCGCTGTGGTTGATTATCATGGGATTACGACCCCCTATGATCCAAGAACATACCGCCAGCAAGTTATGGATGTTATCTTGGACTATCTAGCCGCCGGTGTTGATCCAAATAAATCACTCTTAATTCGTCAGTCAAAGGTTCCTCAGCATACTGAGCTGGCTTGGATTTTTAATACTATTACCCCCGTTGGCTGGCTGGAAAGATTGCCTAATTACAGAGAAAAAGTTGAACAAGTCGAAGGGTCTGGTGATAAAAATGCAAAAAGCTACCATAATAACCTGTCCCTATTGGCTTACCCAGTTCTAATGGCCGCTGATATTCTATTATATAAATCTAACCTTGTACCGGTGGGAGAAGATCAACTATTACACCTTAATTTGACCAACGAAATTGGCTCCAAGTTTAATCATGTATTTGGCGAAGTGTTCCCTACAGTAAAGGCTCATCTGGCCACCGGGGCACGTATCATGTCCCTCCAAGACCCGACTAAAAAAATGTCTAAAACAGGTGATGATGGAATTGCCCTATCTGATGCACCGGATATAATTAGAGCTAAAATAAAAAAAGCCACAACTGACTCAGGAAAGGAGATAAAATTTGATGAAAAAGAAAAACAAGGCATTTCTAATTTACTTACTATTTATTCCCTGCTTTCAAAGAAAGAGATAAAAGACCTTGAAAAAGAATACTCGAGTAAATCATACGCAGATTTTAAAAACGACCTAGCTGAGGTTATGGTTGAATTTCTTAAACCATTCCAACAAAAAAGAAAAAACCTAGAAAAAGATATGGAACATGTGGAATTGATCCTAGAAAACTCGGAAGAAAAAGCCCGCATACTCGCCTCTCAAACTATGAAAGAAGTAAAAGAAAAAATGGGTTTGCTATAATCTATTGCAATTTTGATTTTTTTCGTTTAAACTCTCTGTATTCTTTTACAACAAAAGGATTGTGAGTGAAAAGAGATCCAAAACATTACCACACCGGATTCGATGATGGATTGATACCGATTAAATCTATTGAACCAACTAAAGCATCGAACACGGATAACTTATGTTGGCAGATGGAATCAGTCGGCCTAGGTGGAAGTGCCATCGGCGATGGCGTAAGAGTTCTTACACAAATGTTTACTGACAAAAATATGTTTACCGTTCTTACTACTTCCGGCGCAATGACTCCGGCCGGAATGGGACTCATAATCTGTGATTTGATAGACAGAGGTTATATACAGGCAGTTGTTTCAACTGGCGCCCTCATAACCCATGGTTTTGTCCAATCAGCCGGCATGGCACATTTTAGACACAGAGCAGATATAAGCGATATCGAAGCATATGAAAGAGGCTACAACAGAATTTATAATGTAATCGAACTGGAAAAAAACCTAGACGATGCCGAGATGATTGTTCATGAAGTTCTTGACAAACTAAACCCCTACATTACCCTATCGTCGCACCTGGTCACCAGAGAACTTGGACGCTGGTTAACTGAAAATACCGAGGGCCGAGGCATTCTAAAAAGTGCGTTTGAGATGAATGTTCCGGTTTACATTCCAGCATTTACTGACTCCGAACTCGGTCTAGATATTGCCCTTTATAACATGAGGCGAGTCGTCGGGAGCAAAAATCCGTTCAACTCAAATGAATTCATTGATCTTCTCCATTTTATGGAACTATTCAACCAACAAAAGAAAGCCGGTATTTTCACTATCGGTGGTGGTGTCCCACGAAATTGGGCCCAGCAAATTCCTCCATTTCTTAGTCTGATTGAAAGTCGAATGCCCGAAGGAAAAAAATCAACCCATATTAAACCAAAGAAATACTCCGCCGGCGTCCGAATATGTCCGGAATCGGTAGAGTGGGGCGGATTATCTGGCTGTCCCTATACAGAAGGTGTGGCCTGGGGGAAATTTGATCCCAACGGTCAATATGCAGAAATACTGACTGACGCCACTATTATTTGGCCGTTTATTCATCAGGCTGTCTGCCAACGCCTAGATAAAATGAGCCTTAGAAAAGTTGAAAAGAATTTCGACCTCAAGACACAGATTGAAGAAGCAGAAAAACTAATAGAACCCCATTTCAAATCCATGTGTCCCTAAAGAGGGGCATTTTTTATTTCCATCCAAGCTTACCGATTGTAGCAATATTGTTTCTGTCTAGTTTATCAAAAATATCAGGAAACTTTTCCAGCTCATCAGCTATAATATTTTTTATTTTTAGCACCTCCTCTTTGGTCTCACCCTCTACTCTCAAACTCAGATATGGAGCAGTGTTTGAAGCTCTAAAAAGACCCCAACCAGTCTTGCTCATCTTAAATCTGACGCCATCCAGCGTGATTAACGGATATTTTTTAGCTAAACTCTTTCTCACGCTTTCAACAATACCAAACTTTGCTTCATCTGAAGACGGAAGCTTCATCTCCGGCGTGGAAACTCTTTTAGGAATATCGTCGAACAGTGATGAAAAACTACAATTTTGACGCGACATTATTTCCATAATTCTTGCTGCGCCATATAGCCCATCATCAATCTTAAAATAGTCATCCACAAAAAAGAAATGCCCTGAAAATTCCCCAGAAAATATAATATCCCCGTCCTCTCTTAGCGCCGCTTTTGCTGGAGCATGGCCAGTCCTATGCATAACGGGAATTCCCCCATATTTAGTAATTAAATCTTCTAGCAATTGAGAACATTTAACATCATAAGCTATTTTTTTGCCAGGATACCTTGATAAAATATCCTTAGCAAAAACTAATAAAACCAAGTCGCTAGCAATGAAATCGCCATTTTCGCTAATAAAACCCACCCTGTCAGCATCGGCATCAAAACCAATGCCAAGATCGGCTTTTTCTTTCTTTACCCTCTTGGCAAGCTCCGTGAGATTTTGTATTTCTTGTGGGTCGGGGGTGTGGTTTGGAAAAGATGCGTCCGGTTTTGAATACATTTCAATTACTTCACAGCCTAAGCCTCTAAATATATTGGGAGCAAAAATACCCGCACTACCATTACCGCTATCAATTACAATTTTAAATTTTTTGTTAATCTTGATATGATCCAAAAAATATTTTTTATAAGAGCCGAACCCATCAAATGTACTATATGCGCCTGCCTTATCCTTAAAAAAAATTTCTTTTTCTACTATACTTCTTAACTCTTGAATCTCTTTTTCAAAAATAGGATAAACGTCCTTTTTCATCAACTTAAATCCATTATAAAAATATATATTATGACTGCCAGTCACCATTACTCCGCCATCAAAACCAGAAAAAGCAGTATTAAAATAAACTATGGGCGTAAGGGATACGTTCAAATCGCTAACATCGCAACCAACTTTTAATACGCCGGCAATGAATGCCTTTTTTAACTCTTCGCCAAATGGTCTTAGCTCATGACCAATAACTATGCTCTTTCCTCCGTTATTTCTAATGATGGTTCCGTAAGCACTGCCTATGGCCTCAGCCGCCTCAAGAGTAATGCTAATCCCTGGAAATGGGCCGTACCACTTTTCATATTCTTTAACAGCTTTTGGAGCAAACTTTTTACCAGCAATACCACGAATATCGTAATCTCTAAAAATTGTAGGATTAACTTTCATAATGCTATTAAACCTTTTTATTATATATTATTCTTTAATCATAGCTTTATCAATTGGCACACTCCGAACACTATCCAACCTTTCACTTGTCCTGAGCATAGTCGAAGGACTACTCCGAAGCTAATCCCCCTCTTGTTTACAATAAAACTGCCCAAACCAAGATGGCGGACCATACCAAGAGCACACTTTTAGGATTAGTTGACCTTAAAGGCCATCTGATTTATCTTCTCAAGTAATTCTAAGGTTGCCCTTACGGAGGGGTTACTAGTATTTATTAGAATTAGCCTTGCATCGTATTTCTTCAATAATGGACTCAGGAACTCATCTCCCCATGAAGGCGAGAAAGTGATAACACCCTCAAAGTCTAGTTCTAGATTCTCATTTTCGCTCAAAGCCGTTAGTTGAGTTTGAAGGGCAGCAAAAGCTTCCCGGCCATTTTGTCGAGAAATAAGGGTTGTTCCAAATTTTTTTAAATCCACTCTCATGTGTTTAAAATGTTATTAAAGCTAAGCACCCTCGAAAAGACTCCGCGGAATGTTTTATATCCAATATGTCGCTATCTTTAGTCAATATTAATTCTGCATTTCCAGACTGGAATAACAGGCTTATGGGATTTTCTGAAACAATTTTACGCACAAACTTAAGACCGTTACCCCGATTTTCCGGTGCTCGACCTGATAATACTTCAGTAAAAGCAACCTCCAAAGCCTTCTCGTCGTTATTTAATTCTGGCTTTACTCTTTTCAATGTAGCCAGAATCCCAAGGCCCCTATCCGCCAACACTATGCTTCTTTTATTAATATCGTAAGCAAAAAATATGCCGGGAATATCAGGCCAATTCCCTAAATTATGGTCAAATGAATTGTTACCAATCTCTCCGGCTACTGCCACAACCAGTGGGAATATAGCAGCTACTTCTTTAACTCCAGCAAGAAGATCCTGCATCCTAATTAATCTGGTCTGAAATACCGCACTATTAGAACAGTAAAATTCTGAAGGTATCTCAGCGCCCCTCAATAACCAATCCTTTGCCAAGTCAAATAAATCGTTTAAAAAAAGCTCTATTTGAATCCTAGAATAAAGACGATAACCAGCCTCTGATGTCTTAACCGGGCTTAATTTACCACTTTTATCCCATCGGCGAAGAGTATCTATTGAGACTCCCAACATTTCAGCGGCCTCACTTATTGTAATTAGCTCTTGTTCGGCCATAACTATTAAATGATACCACACCCCTAAACCCTATGCAAACTTGTCAAAACCCTATGCAGAACTAGAAAATAGGCCGAACACTATCCAACCTTTTACTACTCCAAAACTAATCCCCTTCTCGTTTATGATAAAACTGCCAAAGCCAAATTGGCGGACAATTCCTC
>CAZCYM010000020.1:449-3230 GCA_964502945.1 uncultured Candidatus Saccharibacteria bacterium | reverse complement strand
TCCTCGAGCACATTTTTAATACATACTGTCAGATTTGGTTTATTTTAATCAACAAAAAAGAGCTGGTCAGGCTCTTTGATTTCTTTTTTATTGCGACCGATTTAGTTAGGTTCAATTATCGACTGACCCACGAGTATCGCGGACTATGGGTGCTCGGTGTGAGTGTGAGCTTGGAAACCAGGTAAACTTTATCTGGCACCAGATCTCTGGTGATTCTTACCAGCACTGGACCTTCGCCGGCGCTGTAGGAGGATTCGCGACCCAAAACGTATTTGATTCCACCATCCCGCGATTCCCACTGAGGAGTCCCGTATTTTGGGTTTCTTCCCTCCCAGAACGTAAGCAACAGGTAGTCATCCTGGTTCTCCGTGATCCGTTTCTCGAGATCGATTACCGCCCGCTTGTACGCTTCGTCCACGATCACGGGCTTCATTTTCTGGGCGTTTTCGATCCAGAGTCTCATGGCCTCTGTGCTCAAGAGTCGCTTGAGCGGCACATCTGGAAGAGACGTCTTCCGCAATGCCTCTTTGAGAAAGCCGTCGTTGACTTCTTCATGGTTGAGGCCATCTGCAAAGCTGAGATCTAGCTCTTCGTACTCGGCGAGACTCACTTCCTGTTCGAGAGGAGTTGTCTCCTCGGGGAAACCAGAGAAGAGCGCCCTCAGGATCAGGGCACGATGTGAAGAGTAACCCAGAAGTTCCTCGAGCGGAAAGCGACGCGTCGTCTTATAGAACAGGACGAGTGCTTCCGCCGCTTCAAGTGTTGGCGCATAGCCGAACTTCTCGATGAACTTGAGCGTCTCCGTGAGTTCTTCCGGCGCAGCTTGTTCTCCGAACCAGGCAAGAAACGACTCCGTGATGTTCTGTTTGCAGTACTTCTTGATTGTCGAGATGTACTGTTTGCGAGAACCCAAGCTCACTGACTCGAGCTTCTTCGTTGCCAGGTAACTCACGAGCTTGTCATAGCAATCGTGTCCGATGAAGAGCACAACGCCATTTGCCGTGTTCCGAATCGCAAGCCATAACTTCATACGGCTGTGGCAAAGCTGACAGTGCTTGAAAGCACTCTTCTCCGCACCGAAGTGTGAGAAGCGCCAGAGTGGAAATGGCGTTTTTATCTTGTCCAATATTAAACAAAAGCCGACTTATTAGTCGGCTTAGAGCGAGATTGATAATCTGTAATCTTTGTTTGAGACTTTTTTGGCTTGTATAATCTTTCTACTTTCAAGCGCATTTTGATATGCTTGTTCTCCTGAAATAAATACCCAGCCATTTTCTCTTGGAAAAGCGGCTCGGAGTCCAAATCTTGGATAATGTTGAGTGCAAATTGTACAAGTATTCTTAGCTGATGGTTTTAGAATTAGAGCCCTTCGTTCCTTAACAAAAACACAAGCAACATATAAAGTTGCGCCCTTAAGTTTCTTCTGGCCATATCGTAAGATGGCATCACCCATAGCCGCTTTTTCTCCGTGCAAGAAGAAAGAGGTTCTGAATGGAAATGGTTCATTACGGCCAAGAAGCCTATTCCAACCTTCGCCAATAATCTGGCCATCGGATACAATAATGGACCCACACCTCTGAACTTCGCTTTTTGATCTTAGGGCAAGCTCAATACATTTCTGATAATAAGCATGATTTAGTATCTTTTTTGGAACTGACGAAAAATCAATATCGTCATAGGTTAAGGACGGTTTTGATTGCCTAATCTTGATCCCGCAATCCCAGCAACGGCCACAATCGCTTATCCAATGATCATGGTCACAGGCATATTTGCCGACAACTTCAATATTGATTAGCTTCTTTAGTCCGCTTGATCGAATTCGTAAAACAAGATATTTAGCATTTGCATCGCGCTGATATTCGGCTTTCATTTTAATCTTGATATTCTGGAAAGTGCTCAGGACATTTAATATAGCCATAAGGGCTACAAGCCACAGACATCATCTCTGATGTGATATTTGGATCAACCGCAATTCTCTTACAAGTAGGACATGGCTGCGGTTTATCGTGCCATTTGTACTGCTTAGCCATATAATCCCCTTGTTAATAATGCTGGGAACAAGATACTAATAATTTGGATATTTTGCAAATAAAATTTTATTTTAGTTCCAACGCAATTAAGCCAAATTTTTTTATTTTCTCTTTGTAATTGGGGTATGTATACAATGCTTTCCGCCACTCTTTTTCAGAATTGATTTTAGGCATTATCTTTTTAAGTGAGTAGACCTTAAGCAGGGCGCCTATTGTTTTAAAGATCTTTGCCCTTTTAATCTTCTTTTCAAATCTGTCTTTACCGCAAACTAAAATTATCAGATCTCCATCTTTAATATCGCTATACTTCTCTGACGCAGCCCTAGTTTCCACTGTTTTCTTGCCCGTTTTAATATCCAGAAAAATATCTTTATTTACGGCCCTAAAACGCAAAGTATATTTCTTCATTTCCAATCTTAAATTTATTTACGTTCTAAAATGCGATAGCCCTCAAGTATCGCATCGCAAACAAAATCTTCTAATAAGCTGAGATCGTCTTTCATCTGGGCCTTATTCAGATAAGTAGTGTATAAGCGTCTTTTTTCTTGCAAGATAACCACTGGAGCCAAATTTTGGCTTAAACTCATGGCATGCATCAGTAATCTCCCGATACGACCATTGCCATCGCTGAAAGGATGGATTTTTTCAAATCTACTATGAATATAAGCAATCTGATTAAAAATATCACCGTTCTTTTTATGTATATCTTTAACCAATTCCTTTATTAATTCAGGAACTTTTAAGTAATTAG
>CAZCYM010000020.1:0-439 GCA_964502945.1 uncultured Candidatus Saccharibacteria bacterium | reverse complement strand
TAATTAGCTGCAGGCACATCTGTTCCCATAATTCTTACTCCATGATAACGATAATTTCCGGCATCGGACTTAATAGCATTCATAAGAATACTGTGCAACTTTAAAATTAACTCCTTATCTAAGGGTTTATCTTCAGTTAAATGTTGAAATAAATATTGCAGGGCAGCTTGATGATTTTTAACTTCTAATTGTTCGACTAGAGCTTTATCCGGCAAAGCAGCATTTTGAAACATAATAGCAGCGGTCTCGCCCTCCGATAAGGTACTCCCCTCTATCCGGTTAGAATTATATGTCAGCGACAGATAGAACTGATCCCGAACATCAGAATTATTCAAAATTTCTTTAATAACATTGGGGCGTTCTTTTTGTTTTTTGAGAATAATGCCCTTCTTTGCCTCAATTACTGTTTCGGGGATTTGTTTTTCACCAGAACATTCTT
>CAZCYM010000019.1:4768-12257 GCA_964502945.1 uncultured Candidatus Saccharibacteria bacterium | reverse complement strand
GACCAGAGAAATTCCGATAGAGAAGCTTCCGATAATGAAAAAAGAGGTTACCCCGATTGACATAACAGCTAGAAAAAAAGCACCCCCTCAAGCTAAGCCAGAAAAGTCCATCGAGGCTCCGACAGGTCTTAAAATAAAAATTGATAAAATACTTACTGCCCCAGAAAGTGAAATATCGATAATCAGTCTCGTTGATACCTTGATGGAATACTCTTTTTTAGCTAGAGCGTCAGATATTCACCTTGAACCGTTTGAGGATTCACTTCTAGCCCGGCTCAGGATAGATGGTATCCTGCACGATGTTTTTAAATTTCCCAAGGGAATACACTCAGGAGTGATTACTCGAGTAAAGGTGTTGGGGGGCATGAGGACTGATGAGCACCAAGCCGCTCAAGATGGAAGGTTTAGGATTGCTATTGCCGATCCTCCTCGTCAATTTGATGTTCGTGTTTCAATTATCCCGACCTACTATGGCGAGAATGCAGTTCTGAGGTTACTAGCCGAACAAACCCAGATATCAAAGTTAGACGATCTAGCTCTTACCGAAGCTGATAAGGCTAAAATAAGAAAAGCTACCCAGAGACCGCATGGAATGATATTGGCTACCGGGCCAACCGGTTCCGGGAAGACAACCACGCTCTACACAATACTTAAAGAAGTTAATACTCGTGAAGTTTCAGTCATTACGATCGAAGACCCAATTGAGTATTCATTGGAGGGGATAGATCAGATACAGGTCAATACCAGAACCGGTCTTACTTTTGCCGCCGGCCTTCGTTCAATACTTCGTCAAGATCCAAATGTTATCATGGTTGGCGAGATTCGCGACCAAGAGACTGCCTCGATTGCAGTTAATGCGGCTCTTACCGGTCACAAGCTTCTTTCGACCCTTCATACAAACGACTCAGCCACGACTCTGCCTCGCTTGCTAGATATGGGTATTGAGCCATTTCTAGTTGCTTCAACTGTTACCATTGCCCTGGGTCAGCGTCTGGTAAGAATGATCTGTCCTCATTGTAAAGTCGAAAAGAAATTGACCGAGGCTGAGTTTGAAAATCTAAAAAATATTTTGCCGGCTGAAATTATTGGAAACCATCGAAATTTTTACTATGGCAAGGGTTGTGCTGAATGCGGCGATTCCGGTTACTTTAGTCGTATGGGTCTCTATGAGGTTCTTGAAGTGAATGACTTTATTCGGGAGGCAATAATGCGCCGGGCCGATGCCGGTGAAGTCAAAAAGATTGCCGTTAAAAATGGAATGGTACCATTGCTTGAGGATGGATTTAAGAAAGCCGTTGCCGGCTATACTACGATCGAAGAAGTGTTACGAGTGGTTAATGAGTAAATTTAAGTCATTATATCAAATGCTAAATTTAAACAACTTATTCTTTCGGCTTTCTAATAAGGACAAGATGCTTTTCGCTAGAAATCTTGAGGTGATGATACGTTCCGGAATGCAGATACTTCAAAGCTTAGAAATACTTAAAAAGCAGACCAAGTCTGTAGCTTTTATAAAAATATTAGATCGACTGATTGACGATATAAAAAATGGCCATTTTCTATCGGTTGGACTGGAGCGTTACAAAAATATTTTTGGCGAATTCTTTATAAATTTAGTTAGAGTGGGGGAGGCTTCGGGCACTTTAAGCGAAAATTTAAAATATTTAGCCGAAGAGTTAAAGAAAAAAGATGAGCTTCAAAAGAAGATCCGAGGAGCAATGGCTTATCCGATAGTAATTTTTATAGCGACGGTGGGCATTACTTCGATAATGATTTTTATGATTTTTCCGAAGATACTCCCGGTTCTTACCAGTCTTAATGTGGAGTTACCATTTATAACCAGGTTTTTTATTGGTACCTCACAGTTTCTAATAAAATATGGCTATCTGGTCGGTCTCGGCTTTGTTGGTTTAGTTGTCGGCTTCTGGCTTATTTTAAGAATTCAAAAAGTTCGTTTTGCTTGGCATACACTCATTATTTCAATGCCCTTGATAGGCAACATGTCTCTTGCGATTAACATAATCAGTTTTTCAAGAACCCTCGGTCTTCTTTTAAGGGCTGGAATAAAAATTGTGGAGGCGCTTGAAATTACCGCCAATACGCTTTCCAACCTTGTTTATAAGCACGAGATACTGATGGTTGCCGAAGGCGTAAGGAAGGGTGATCCTATGTCTAAATATTTTAACGAAAACACCAAACTTTTTCCGCCATTATTTTCACAGATGGTTCTGG
Source organism: uncultured Candidatus Saccharibacteria bacterium (assembly GCA_964502945.1). Classification (GTDB taxonomy): domain Bacteria; phylum Patescibacteriota; class Minisyncoccia; order 2-02-FULL-40-12; family GWA2-44-9; genus 2-01-FULL-39-28. Next base: position 10,025 of record CAZCYM010000019.1, on the reverse strand, counting down.
TGGGGGAGAACACTGGTAAACTTGATGAATCTATCCTTTTCTTAGCCGATTATTACGAGTCTGAATTAGACGAGTCAACTAAATCATTATCTAACATTCTTGAGCCGCTCCTTCTCTTAACCATGGGTCTTATTGTTGCTTCTGTTGCCCTAGCCATTATCACACCCATATACAAGATAACGCAGACGTTAGGAAGATAAATTTATGAATCGAGGATTTACTTTAATTGAAGCCCTCATAGCTATTGCTATCTTTGCCATTGTGGCTACGGCAGTTTATTCGACCTATCTTAATGTTCTCGATATAACAGTTGCTTCGCAGCTCAATTATACGGCTCTGGCTGTTATTGGTAATGAGCTCGAAGCTATCAGGAATATAAAATATAAAGATATTGGCGTTCAAGGAGGTTCGCCGGCTGGGGTTATACCCGCGCAGAAAAATATAAATTTTTCAGGATTCAATTTTATTCTAAATACAACAGTTCGGAATGTAGATGATCCATTCGATGGAGTACTGGGCGGCGCGCCAAATGATACAGCTCCGGCAGATTACCGATTGGTTGAGCTTCAGTTGTCATGCACCAATTGCTCTAGATTTATACCAATAACGACAACCACTACTGTTGGTCCGGCTAATCTTGAAAGTACATCAAAGAATGGAAACCTTTTTGTTACCGCCATAGATGCTTCGGGTCAGCCCATAGCTGGAGCCAATGTTAGTATTGTAAATAGTGTGGTTAATCCAACAATTACTATCAATGACATTACTAATAACAGCGGTCAGCTTCAGCTGGTTGATATCGCTACCAGTTCTTTGGGTTATCAGATAACCGTTACTAAGACTGGATATTCAACCGATAAAACATATCAACCCGGTCTCCCAGCCAATCCTAATCCGGTCAAATCTCATGCGACCGTAGTGAGTCAGCAACTCACTCTTACCACATTTGGCATCGATAGATTGAGCGCTCAAAGCTTAACTACAAAAGATAAATTCTGTCAGCCAGTCTCAACCGTCGATTTTAATCAGAAAGGAAACAAGCTTATTGGTACGGATCCAGATATTCTTAAGTATTCATTTAGCGGCGCAACTAGTGCAACTGGGGTTAGCTCAACAGATCTGGAGTGGGATAACTATTCTCTCAACAACATAGATAGCACTTATGATTTAGCCGGAACCTCATTGTTGTCACCTTTTAATGTTAATCCCGGGACGAATTACAGTATAAATTGGCTGATGACACCAAAAGACCAATCTTCTCTTTTGACTGTAGTTCAAACCTCTGCCGGCCAGTTTATTGATGATGCAGTTATTACGCTATCGAAAACTAGCTTTATTTTAACTAAAATATCGGGACACAATTACTTCAGTCAGACTGATTGGTCGGGCGGACAGTTTTCTCAAAAAAGTCTTAATCTTGAAGAGATGAATCCTATCGGTGAATTAAATATTAAGCAGATTAATGGCAAGTATGCCTCGATGAGTTTGGAGTGGCTGGAATCCAATACCTTCGATCTTGGAGCGGCGGCAATTTTTTATAGAATTAAATGGAATCCTCTTAGTCAGCCACCTCAAGCTGGTCCTGATAGCTTGAAGTTTCAGATTGCCAGTAATAATGATAATAATACCTGGAACTTTGTTGGTCCAGATGGAAGTTCCAATACTTACTACACCAACTCCGATTCAGCTATCTCCCAGAGCCACAACAATAACCGCTATTTTAGATATAAGGTTTATTTGATGACCCAAGATCATGATTTTACTCCTAAGCTTAACGATCTCGAAATTGAATTTTCATCATCTTGTATTCCTGCGGGTCAATCGTTTTTTTCTGGGTTAGGTGCCGGTACCTACAATATTCTAATTCAGAAGGTTGGCTATCAAGACTTTAATTCCACGGTCACAATAGGGGGCGGTTGGCAGGAAATTAGAGCAACACTAATACCATGAGAAAAGGATTCACATTAATCGAGGCTTTAATCGCAATGAGCATTCTTTCGGGGATAGTTTTTATTGTGAGTGTGTTTGGTCTCGATATATTTAGCTTCCAGATTTTCTTAGGAGATGTTTTTACAATGCAACAGGAAATTACTCTAACCCTAACTAGTATGGGTCTTGAAGTTAGAGCAATGGGACCCTCGGCCAATGGTAGTTATCCTATTGAATCAGCATCTTCTAATTCCCTTACTTTCTATAGCGATGTTGACGGTGATGGTGTTTTTGAAAGGGTGAGATACTTTGTATCCGGCACGATCCTGAAGCGGGGGATTATCAAACCTAGCGGGAATCCTGCTGTTTATAATTTAGCTAATGAGACTTCAACCGATGTAGTTGCTAACGTGATTTTGCCACCCGCTGCCAGCCAATCGTTATTTGTATACTATGACCAAAATTATACTGGCAGTCAGCCCCCATTATCTTTGCCTATAGATGTGAATAAAATAAGACTGATCAGGGCTACGGTTACTGCCGATAAAACTTCCCAAGATTCTATCGGTCGAATTGATTACTCATCGACGATGCTCATAAGAAATCTTCGCAATGTTCAGTAAAGAATTTTCAATTTTCCCATTTGACAAACTCAGGACCTTGAATTTATTGAAGGGCAACTTTCAATTTTCAAAAAGTCAAAGAGGGCAGTTAACCCTGAGCGTTTTATTATTTAGTTTTGTCGCAATTATAATATTGTCTGGATTAATAATCTGGGTGGACGTCAATTTAAAATCTGCCTATCGAAGCATTCATCGTGATTCGGCTTTTAGAATAGCTGAGGCTGGTATCGAGTATTATCGTTGGCATCTTGCTCACGCACCGCTAGACTTTCAGGATGGTACCGGTCAGGTGGGTCCATATATTCATGATTTTTACGATAAGTCTGGAAATATTATAGGTAAATTCAAGCTTGAGATAACCCCTCCCTCCATTGGTTCTACCGTTGTTACGATTCGATCAACCGGAACAGTTGATGGTGTTTCTGGTCTTGAGAAGAGCATTGAAATAAAAATGGCCAAGCCATCGTTTGCGAAATATGCGGCCGTCCTGAATGATAATGTTCGATTTGGTCCCGGAACAGAAGTTTTTGGCCAGATTCATTCCAACGGTGGAATAAGGTTTGATGGCTTAGCTCATAATATTGTAACAAGCGCTGTTTCAAAATACGATGATCCAGATCATTCAGGATTAAATGAATTTGGAGTCCATACCCACATTGCTCCAATTGATCCCATTCCTCCAGCCTCTGTTCCTAGTCGGACAGATATTTTTATGGCCGGAAGGCAATTCCCAGTTCCAGCTGTTGATTTCACTGGCATCACTCAGTCGTTGTCACAGATTAAAACTGGAGCTCAAGCCAGTGGAAAATACTTTGGACCTTCCGGTTCAAAGGGCTATGATATTGTTTTAAAGACAAACGATACCTTTGATATTTATAAAGTAACGGCCTTGACTAGCCCTCCGAGTGGGTGTTCTAACGCACTTAATCAATTGGGATGGGGAACCTGGAGCATATCAACAGAGACCTTTCTTGGTAATTATTCAATACCAGCTAATGGACTGATTTTCATTGAAGACCATGTTTGGGTTCGTGGCCAAATCAATACTGCCCGGGCTACAATTGCTTCTGGCAAATTTCCGGATAATCCCAGTACGCGGACAAGTATAACCGTGAATAAGGACCTTCTGTACACTAATTATAATGGCCAAGATATCCTGAGCCTAATCGCTCAACACAATTTGAATATCGGATTAGTAAGCAATAATGTTTTGAGAGTTGATTCAGCACTCATTGCTCAAAATGGCCGGGTGGGAAGGTACTATTATTCTTCGTCTTGTGGCTCAAACTATATCAGAAGCACCATTACTTCTTATGGCATGATTGGCTCTTATCAGCGTTACGGCTTTGCTTATACCAATGGGACTGGTTATCAGGCCAGGAGTTTAATTTATGACAGTTTCTTGCTCTATGGGCCACCGCCTAGTTTTCCGTTGACCTCGGATTATTACGAACAGATATTTTGGAACGAGATTAAGTAATGTTGTGCTATGTATTTGCAATGTGGATAATTCGCCTTTTTGAATTTCTGGCCTAAGTGTTAAAATAATATAAAGTGGTCGATTATCTGTCTCAAAGCGCTTAGACGGATAAATTAAGAAATTTAAATGTTAAAAAGTTTAAATATTATGAAAAAAATCAATAAACAAAGTGGTTTTACGCTTATAGAAATCTTGGTTGTTATCGGTATCATTGCAATTTTAGCGGCTGTAGTTATTGTGGCCCTAAACCCAGCCAGGCAGTTTGCTCAGGCTCGCAATACCCAACGCTCAGCTAACGTTAATGCCATCTTAAATGCTGTTTGGCAAAGAATGATTGACAATAAGGGTATTTGGAATTCGACCTGTGCTACGGCGACCGTAACCCTTCCGGCTACTGCAACTAATATTGGTACCGATGTCGGCCTTATCAATCTTGAGGATTGCATCGTTTCTACCTATCTCCCGTCTATGGTAATGGATCCGTCCGGCGGAACCAATGCCAATACTGGTTATACGATAGCTAAAGTCTCGACATCCATATCAGTTGTCCGCTAAAAGATTCTCTTTTTATCTCTGATCAAAAACGCCCATTGGGGCGTTTTTGATCAGAGATGATATAATTAAAGCATGTTTCCAAGAATGCTAAAGTATATCTGGTTAATAATCGTTATATTTATTTTTCCTCTATTTACCGGTGCTCATGGCAATAATTATTTTGAGTTTAATCCGGATCCGTTCAGGACAAAATCTTTTAACGTTTCTTCTGGAGGCATCATCTATGAGGTTTTTTTACCGTCGAATGAATTCTTTGGTGGTTTTGATGTTTGGCTTGATAACTCTGGCAGTTCTGGCTTGGCTTCATTTGAACTTTGGAGGAGCGGCAATCTGATTGCAGCGAAGAGCCTAACTATTCCCCACATAGATCCGATTGCTGGCGGACAAAAAGTTCATGTTGATTGGGATTCTTTAATCCCGATTGTTAGTAACAGTAAGTATAAAATAAAAATATCAAGTACCATGCCAGATTTGCAGATATACTATGCTAGTCGGGTAAAATTTTTAGGTCATAACGAACCTCATATCTCTGATTACTTAAATGGAGCCGCTGAAATCGATGGGGAAGAAAAAGAGTTTAGCTTTAAGTTTGCCCTTTACGAGACTAGCGAATCATCAATTCCGATAATATCTAATGTCGGTTGGGCTATTATTTCCGAGGGCGAAATGA